>NZ_JBFUBY010000398.1:0-2743 GCF_056405515.1 Polaromonas sp. P1_G2 | reverse complement strand
AAAGTGAGTAGCCGCCGGGCTACCCCCGGCCAACAGAACTTAGAAGAGCGCGCCCCGCCGGAGCAAGACTCGGCTTCAATCAGTCGCCCAGGTCGACCAAACCTGCCAGCTCCACTCCAGCCGGAGCACCATAATCCGCCATCACCACCGCCCGGCTCGAGTCCGCCGAAATACCCTGCAGCCGCTCTTTAACAAACGCAATCGAGGGCGCATCGAGCGCGGCAAACGGCTCGTCGAGCAGCAACAGGTCGGCACCTGAGGCAAACCCCGCCGCAAGCCAGACCTTGCGCTTCGACCCGGTGGACAGCATGAAGAGCTTTTTATCCATGTGTGGCTCCAGCCCCAAGCCTTCGACCAAGGGCTCCAGTAGCGTCTCATCAAAGCCCGGATAGCGGCCACCCAGCGATGCGAAGAACTGCACCGGCGTGAGCTGGTCGAAATCGATGCTGCGCGGTTCCATCCAGAACAGCTGCCGGCGATAGGCCTCGGGCTGCTGTTTCAGTGAGACACCGTTCAGCTGCAACTGCCCCGCATCCGCAGCCAGGGCGCCCGCCATCAGGCGCAGCAGGGTGCTCTTGCCGCGCCCGTCGCCGCCTTGCACCAGCGTGACGCCGGGTGGGATGGTGATGGACAGCTGGGAGAAAAGCTCCACCTTGGGATTGGGATAGTGGAAGCTGAGGTTTTCAGTGATGAGAACCGCAGGCGCGACAATGGATGGGGATTTGATGGGTTGCCCTGTTTAGGTGAAGTAGTTGGCCATTGTAAAAATACGGTGCCGATCCGGTAATTGCAGTATTTAAATCGAGGCGAAATCATGTGGCGTGTTATTTTGGGCTTTCTTGCTTGCATAAGCGTGCTGCCGATTTTTTTCTTATGGAAACATGGCTCGCTGAACTTCTTCGTGTCCGCGGTCATGGCGGTGGTTTGTGTGGTGGGAGCGGTCCCCTTGTTCTACTACTTCAGCAAGAACAAAGCGCCCAGTTGCCGTGACATCTCCAGCGCGGGAGGTGTTCTTGGGCTGCTTTGCGCCGTGCCCTTTGCACTGATGACGGGGCCGTTTGCGGTGTTTTTTGCCGTCCCATTTGTGCTCATTGGTATGGCGCTCGGACTTCTCTTCTGGATGATTGCGATTTACCGCAATAAAGCCATACCCATCCGCTGGCGATCAGCTGCGGCACACCCACCTGACCGGGCCATGAATTAGGCCGCGGCTTGTACCAGTAGTTGGGCCCTTCCCGGCAACTCCGCGAGCAACACGACCTGTCCGGGCGCGATCACGCGATCCGCCTGAAACCCTTCTCCAGACGCCACATCACCCCGCTGCCAGCGAATCGTCAGCGCACGGCCTTGCACTTGGAGGGCTATCTCAAACGACGGCCAGTGCGCCGGCACGCACGGCGACAGCGACAGTTCACCCTGCTGCACGCGCAGGCCCAGGATGTTTTCGATGGCCGCGCGGTGCAGCCAGGCGGCCGAGCCGGTGTACCAGCTCCAGCCGCCGCGGCCTACGTAAGGGGCGCTGCCGTAGATGTCGCCGGCCATCACATAGGGCTCCAGTTCGTAGGCCGGGCCGCGCAGCGGGTGTTCGCTGCGGTGGGCGGGGCTCAGGGCCTGGAAGCTCTCCCAGGCGGCTTCGGCGTCGCCGGTGGCGGCCTGGGCCATCATGGCCCAGACGGCGGCGTGTGAATACTGGCCGCCGTTTTCGCGCACGCCGGGCGGGTAGGCCTGGATGTAGCCGGGGTTGTCGGCCGAGTGCTGCAGCGGCGGCGTGAGCAGGCGCAGCAGGCCGGCCTCGGGATCGACCAGCTGTTCATTCATGGCCTGCATCGCGGGCACCGTGAACTCATCGGTGGACGCGCCGGACAGCACGGCCCAGGCCTGGGCGATCAGGTCTATGCGGCATTCACTGTTGGCGGCGGAGCCCAGCGGCGCGCCGTTGTCGAAAAATGCGCGGCGGAACCAGGCGCCGTCCCAGCCGTCTTTGTGCAAGGCGCTGATCCAGCCCTGGCGCGCGGCCAGCCAGCTGTCGACACGGCGGGTGTCGCCGCGCGCGCGCGCCAGCGGTTCGAAGTCCTGCACCACACGGCACAAAAACCAGGCCAGCCACACCGATTCACCGCGGCCTTCATGGCCCACACGGTTCATGCCGTCGTTCCARTCGCCGGTGCCCATCAGGGGCAGGCCGTGGGCGCCGGTGGACAGGCTCTTGTCGAGGGTACGCGCGCAGTGCTCGAACAGCGTGGCGCTTTGCGTGCTGGTTTGCGGCGCGTAGTAGGCGTCTTCCGCGCCTTCGGGGATCGCCGGCCCGTCAATGAAGGCGACCTCTTCGTCGAGGATGGCTGCGTCGCCGGTCACCGCGACATACCAGGCGCAGGCATAGGGCAGCCACAGCAGGTCATCAGAGAAATGCGTGCGCACGCCTTCGCCGCCGGGCGCGTGCCACCAGTGCTGCACGTCGCCTTCCGGGAACTGGCGTGAGGCGTTGAGCAAAATCTGGCGGCGCAGGCGGTCGGGCTCGATGACGGCGAAGGCCATGGCATCCTGCAACTGGTCGCGAAAGCCGAAGGCGCCGCCAGCCTGGTAGAAGCCGGCTTTGGACCACAGGCGAGAGGCCAGCGTCTGGTAGAGCAGCCAGCGGTTGACCAGGGCATCGAACAGCGGGTCGGGCGTTCGCACCTGCAGCTTGCCCAGCAGGCCGGACCAATAAGCCTTGACCTCGTCCAGCGTTTGCTAGCTATAAATC
>NZ_JBFUBY010000397.1:0-2752 GCF_056405515.1 Polaromonas sp. P1_G2 | reverse complement strand
GCCGCCGCCCTGGACGCCGCGCACGGCGGCACGCAATACAGCGACACATTGACCGCCGCCAGCGCCGCCTTGCTCGACCCCTCCACCTTGCCCTCGGCCCGCGTGCTGGCGGCCATGGCCGGCAAGCACGACAACTCCTTCGTCAAGTTTGCGCGTGCGCAGTCCCTGCAAACGCAAGCCCTTCTGCAGGCCCAGCCCCTGGGCGCGGAGGAGCTTGCCCGCTTTGCCGTAGTGACCGAGGAGTCCATCCAGGCGCAAAAGAAGATCGAAGCCTCGGACACCATGCCCTTCGAGATTTACCGGCAGCAGTATGTCTCGGCCGAGCGCCTGGGCATGCCGGGCCGCGAGGCCGTGGCCATCTGATTACGCTTCGGAGCGGCGCAGCCGGATGGCGTCCATATGACTGCTGAGAAACCGCCTCTGCGACGGAAGTTGCCATGTTCCAGCTTAGACAGTTAAGGACATTCGTCGCCGCGGCCGAAACGCTGAGCTTCACCCGCGCGGCGGAGCGAGTGCATCTAACGCAGCCCAGCGTGACCGAGCAGATCCGCGCGCTGGAAGATGCCGTCGGCCGCCCCCTTTTCGCCAGGCAACGCAACGCGCTGGCGCTGACGGACGCCGGCGGCAAGCTCCTGACGCGGGCGCGCGAACTGCTGGCCATGGCGGATGACACCCTTCACGCGGTGAAGGGCGATGCAGCGGCCACCGCGGCGAGCCTCACACTGGTTGCGCCTGAGACGCTCACCCTCACGGTTTTTACGCCGGTCATGGCCGATTACGCCCAACGCTACCCCAATGTCAGCTTGACGCTCCTGACCCGGAACTCGACGGACACCCTGTCAACAGTCAAGGACGGTTCGGCGGATCTCGGYCTGCTGCATGGGTTGCCCGCGCACACCGCCTCGTTGACCAGCGAAATTCTCAGCCGTGACGAGCCCGTGCTGGTCGTGCCGTCGGGGAACCCCTTGTCCCGGCGCCAAAGCGTCTCCATCCACGATTTCGCTGAAGAGAGGCTGGGTGCGACAACGCCGGGTTGCAGCTACCGCGCTTACCTGGATGCGCTTTTGCCATCAGACCGGGACATGCCC
The DNA here is from genome assembly GCF_056405515.1 of Polaromonas sp. P1_G2. NCBI lineage: Bacteria > Pseudomonadati > Pseudomonadota > Betaproteobacteria > Burkholderiales > Comamonadaceae > Polaromonas > Polaromonas sp. P1_G2. The sequence goes on along the minus strand of NZ_JBFUBY010000397.1, from coordinate 1,664 downwards.
GGTATCAGCTTTGAAGCGGAAAGCGTTCGGAGCCTGATTGGCATGGTGGCCGCCGGGCTCGGCGTTTGCGTGCTGCCGCGGCTGGCCTTCAGAAGCGCCTTGCCCGGCGCCGGTGTCAGGGCTGTGCGCCTGGACGGCGCCATTCGGGACCTGCCGGTGTGTCTGGTCAGGCCCGCCAGGACGCATCGGCGCGAGCCTCTTCACGTGTCGGCCTTCGTTGGGATGTTGCGGGCGCGGATACCGGGGTTAGACCAGGCGATGCCCACCGTCGACATGCAGCACGGTCCCCGTGGTGTAGCCGTTACCCAGCAGGAAGACCATGGCGTGGGCGATGTCCTCGGGTGTGCCGACACGCCCCACAGGTAGGCGCTGCGCCATAGCGGCCAGCATCTGGTCGGCGTCAGGGCCGGCAACGTCTTCCCAGATCGGCGTTCTAACCCACCCCGGCGAAACCGCATTGACCCGGATGGGCGCGAGTTCAACCGCCATCGCGCGCACAACGCCTTCAAGGGCCGCGTTGATCGCCGCGACCGCAACGCCTTTGGGCCTGGGGCGGTACGCCGCGATACCGGACACGAAAGTCATCGATCCCCGCGCCGGCAACCGGGGTGACGCGTATTTGGCCAGCAGGATAGGGGCCAGGATTTTTGAATTCATGGCGCGCTCCAGCGCACTACGCTCCAGCGATTGCAGCATGACGTAAGAGCCGCCGATATCGGCGGCGGTGCAGACCAGGTGGTCCAGGCGGCCGATACGCTCGAACAGGGTCTGCACTTCCTGCTCGGAGGTTACGTCGGCCTGTTGAAGCTGCGGTGTTCCGTGGGCCCGCAGCTGCTCGCGCGCCGCTTCCAGCTTGGCAAGCGATCTTCCGACTACCGTGACCGCCGCGCCCTGGGTCAGGAGTTCCTGCGCCAGGGCCAGGCCCATGCCCGAGTTGCCCCCGACGACCACAACATGACTGCCCCTCAATGATGTATCCACTTTGATCCTGTAAAAGGTGGTTGAACAGGATGCCGATGGTGCGGGCGATCCGCAGCCGGCTCAAGCAGGAAGTTTCGATGAGGGTATTGGAATCTCCTATGCGGGGGACTTTGCAGAGGCGCTCGCGAAGGGCCCGCCGGGAGCTGGCAGGCTTCAGCCTGGTCCGCCAGCTTTAACAGCGCCTCTTCGCGCCAATAGTCCACGGCCCCATACCAGTTCTCCCACACGCAGCCGTTGCAGCCGCGGCCACAGCAGCTGTCGGGCTCGGAAGGTGGTTGACGCAGCGCGACGCCGGCGACGGCCCCGCGTGGACCTGGACCCTTTCGAGCCGGTCGGCATCAACGCGCAGACCATGCGTTTCCTCGATGTGTTCCTGCTGCACTGCCTGCTCGGCGACAGCCCGAAGGACACACCGCAGGAAATCGCTGAGCTCAGCACAACCAGCACCAGACGGCGGCGCGCGGCCGCGAACCCGGGCTCAAGCTCAAGCGCGGCGGGCAGGAAGTCACGCTGACGGGCTGGGGCGCCGAGCTGCTGGCCCAGTGCGCGCCCATCGCCGCCGCCCTGGACGCCGCGCACGGCGGCACGCAATACAGCGACACATTGACCGCCGCCAGCGCCGCCTTGCTCGACCCCTCCACCTTGCCCTCGGCCCGCGTGCTGGCGGCCATGGCCGGCAAGCA
>NZ_JBFUBY010000396.1:0-2767 GCF_056405515.1 Polaromonas sp. P1_G2 | reverse complement strand
TGGCACGAGATTGCAGTTCGATTCTTATGGGCCGCTAGACACCGAGCCCACACCTGTGTGATCCATGATCGTGGTTCTAAGCGGGCGTCAATAGCGTCCGAGGTTCTTTGCTCTGGTGTGTCTGCGGACGGCGATTCCATCTTGACCAGCAACTACTTTCGGGTACGTAGGCGGGACATCGGCAATCGGCTGGAGTGAACTTCGCGATCTGTGCCGCTCAGGGAGCGAACTGGTAGGAGCTGACCACTTCGCTGGTGTTGACCACCGAATGTCGGTTTCGGAGAAGAATCAACTGCCCCTTTGGGCCCTAACCGGCTGTTCGCCCCTGCTCTGAAGCGGCCGTTCGTATGCTGAGATGGCGGCTAGCAAATCGCTAGCTCTGCCGTTGCCATGAATACACGGGGAAATCGTGCGTTGCCTTGAAACCTAGCGCTTGCGCAAGGCGCATGGACGACAAGTTGCTCTCGTAGCAATCCCAGGTCGGATGCACGCCGCGTTGGACGCATTCGTCTATGAAGGTGGATGCGACGGCCCTTGCCAGTCCAAGGCCCCTGAACTTTTCAACCGTCAGTATGTCGATGGCGTGGCAGCCGTGGGACACGAAGACCGAGTAGCAAAGGCTAACGACCCCTTCGTCTGTCGATGCGCAAATTCCAACACCGCGCTCCTCGAAGTCGATTGGAGATTTCCAAGTGCCACCTATCCAAGGGTACACAGTGGCCTCGACCTTTCGCATCATGGCCGCATCCATAGGGGTCACGCGTATGCCAGTGGGAAGAAGCGGTTCGGAGCGAAGCGCCTCAAAGCTGTCCTTGTCAAGCTGAAAGGCAACCCGCTGGACTCTTTGCGTTGAAGCGGTCATGGCTGCATCTAGGATCGGCAGCCAACCATCGTGACTCGGGTAGAGGATGAAGAAATCTTGGTGCGGATAGTCGTAGAGCCATCGAAGGCAGGTTCTTGCAAAATCAGGATTCGGGACCGAGCCTGCGAGTACGCAAAAACCATTGTCGTAGACGAAGGCCGTTCGGAAGTCATCCTGAGCTCTGACGAACACCTTTCCCCGCGCATTACCCGCGAGGACCGTACCCGCGACCTCTGCACCGACATGCTCCGGCCTAAAAAGATGGGTCAGAGAGGCATAGCTTTCCGCTGCTAGTTCAAACATATCGCTTTCAACGGTCATGAATCGACATCGAGAGGTTGCCTCTCACGCTTGATTGGGAGCCACGACCGTAGGTCTGCTCATGGCCGATAGTACCAATTCGGCTAAGGCTCGCAATTGACGTCACCCTGCAGGGGCGGTTCGATGTTTCAGTGGTCAGCACCAGAATCTTGCATATTGCTGGTCACCAATTCCCGGCACAGATGGTCAAGTAGACCGGAATACGCACCCCGTCACTGGCAATCCTATTCCTGCGTTGAAAATGTCTATCGGCGTGGAGAAGGCGCCCTCCGCGCCCGGTCCGAAATAATGCCGGCGACTACCGTCGTAGGTATAAGAAGAGGAACAGAGCCGGAGCTCCGTCCCTGCGACTAAACCAGCAGCAGAAGTATCAAGACAATCACCTCGGTCGGAAGCCGTGACGACACCTGAAACGATAAACACACTCTCGTTCCTATTTCCCCTCAATTAAAGCTCGATACTCGCTCCGGTTGTAGTCCATCAACGAGAGAAACCACTCGCTAAAGCTCGGAAACGTATCGATCACTTGCCCAGCAAACCAAAGAACTGTGCCAGGTGAGTGAGATCGCGATGTCGATATTGCGAAGACATCTGTATTGAACCTAGAGACTGCAATAGGAAGCAATTCATCTCTACTGAATCCACAAAGATCACTCAAACTCTCCAAGCTCTTCAATAGCTCCTCAGCTCGCTGACACCGAGGCCCTTCCAACAAGTCTGACGTGCCAAACACATCGACTGATTGAAAGAACCAGTCCCATCCATTTGCGTATAAAAGAAATGCACGATGCTCGGCATCGAGGGAGAATCCGAGGCGGGCCTCAATATCGCCAATTTCTTGCTCAGTTGCTGCAACGCCCGGGAAGGCGTGATCCCATACATGCTCGACATCCGCGTCGGCTACTTTTCGCTTTACGAGAACGGCAATAGCGATTTCWTTCACCCAATCCATTACAGATCCCTTTCATATATAAAACGTGTTGGCTTGTAGCAGAGACTGCTTCAAGTAGATTGCGCGAGTGGCTGCTTTTGGCCGAAAGCGGGCGTTGGCTATTAGACTTGATTCTCTGCCCTCCTCCGAATTACTCATCGGATGAATCGCTCGGGCATAAAAAAACCCTCCAATTAGGGGAGGGTTTGCTTAACATCACAAAAAGATCGTGGTGTTTTAAAGATGGGTTTTATGAAACAGAGTTTTCATACGAGCCCGAAATATACATCGTGGAATATTTCGTCATGTCCGCTTTGGGCCCATACCCGACTTTGCATTTGCGCGAAAGCGGTCATCCGATGTGATTGCGCTCACCGGTCAATTCTGCGCGCGCGGGCCACTATTCCGCTTGACTTCTTCGGTTGCCGATGCGCCCCAGAAAACCATCTACGACCGGCGCCCACAGGCCTGCCAGGGAAACGATGTGATGGCCGTCCTGCCCCGACAAAGTTTCGAGCACATGAAACTGCCCTTGACCGCCAGCGGCTTCGAAGGCGTGAAAGTTCCTGCGGCTGTGAGCAACGCTATAGAAGGGGTCGTTTTCAGCGTAGAGCCATGCGGTAGGTCCGGGAAATGTTGCTCCCCTCCTGGCG
>NZ_JBFUBY010000395.1:0-2781 GCF_056405515.1 Polaromonas sp. P1_G2 | reverse complement strand
AGCGCATCCTGCACAACCAGAGCCTCCAGATGAACCAGAGCTTCAAGACCGTACAGGAACTGAACCGCTATCGCAAAGAGATCGGCAAGGAAATCGTCGATTCCATCGCCGCCAAGCCGGCGCCCGCCGGCGCCTGATGCAGGACCTGCGTTGGCCAAGTTCAGYGGGCGGCAGAAGTCGGGTGCTTGCCCGCGGCGCCCAGGTGTTCGCGGTGGCCAACGCCAGCGACGCCTCGCTGGATTTCGCCGGGCAGCTTTCGCAAACTCTGGAGATGCTTGACGCCCACCTGGCGCACGTGGGCGCTTCGCGCACGGCGTTGCTCAGCGTGCAGATATTTCTGGTCGACATGCTGCATAAAAAACAGTTGGACCCTATCTGGCGCGAGTGGATAGGCGACGACAGCACCGTCTGGCCGCAACGCGCCGTAGTGGGCGCGCAGTTGGACGGCGGCCTGCTGGTTGAGATCGTGGCCCAGGCCTTCCGTTAAAGTCGCGGGATGCCCAGCGATCCCCAGCCCCCCCTCTTTCTACAGAAAATCGTCTCCCGCGAGGAGGCGCCGCAGCGCCTGGCCGCGCTGCCCCGCCCCGTCGTCTTCACCAACGGCGTGTTTGACGTGCTGCACCGCGGGCATGCCACCTACCTGGCCCATGCGCGTGCGCTGGGCGGCAGCCTGGTGGTGGCCCTGAATACCGATGCTTCGGCCCGCCGGCTCGGCAAGGGGGCGGACCGGCCGCTCAACAACGAGCAGGACCGCGCCATCATGATGGCGGCGCTGGAATCCGTGAGCCTGGTCACCTGGTTCGGCGAGGACACGCCGCTGGAACTGATTACCGAGCTGCGGCCCGACCTGCTGGTCAAGGGCGGCGACTATGACATGGACAAGCTCGCCGAAACGGCGGTGGTCAGGAGCTATGGCGGCGATGCCCGGGCGATTCCGTTTGTGGACGGCTATTCGACCACAGCGCTGGTGAAGAAAATCAGGGCCGCGCCGAGCGGCCCCTGATCAGGCCGATTTGGCGATCAGCACGGCGTTGGAGCCGCCGAATGCAAAGGAGTTGGACATCACCGCGCGCAGGCCCTTGGCGCCGCGCGGCGTGAGCGGGACATAGTCCAGGTCGCAGCGCGGATCGGGGTGGTGCAGGAAGGCCGTGGGCGGCAGTTGCCCCGTGCGCAGGGCCATCACGCTTGCAATGAATTCCATGGCGCCCGCCGCGCCCATGGCATGGCCATGTACGCCTTTGCTGGAGCTGATGGGCAGGCGAGCCGCCAGGTCCTGAAAGGCCAGTTTGATGGCGCTGGTTTCCACCACGTCGCCTACCTCGGTAGCGGTGCCGTGGGCATTGAGGTAACCGATGTCGGAGGCCTGCAGCTGCGCATCCGCCAGCGCCAGCGTCATGGCGCGCGCCTGGCCCTGGGCGTCGGGTTGCGTCAGGTGATGGGCGTCGGTGGTGGACGCGTAGCCGCAGAGCTCGGCCAGGATGGTGGCGCCGCGGCGTTTGGCGCTTTCCCACTCTTCCAGCACCAGCATGGCGGCGCCTTCGGCGAGCACCAGGCCGCTGCGGTCGGCGGAAAATGGGCGGCAGGATGTTTCAGGGCCGTCGGCATGGGGCCTGGCCAGCGTGTGCATGGCTTGCCAGGCCTTGATGGTGCCGCGATTGAGCAGCGCTTCCGAGCCGCCCGCCAGCATGGCGTCGGCATAGCCGTGGCGTATTTGCCGAAAAGCCTCGCCGATGGAGGTGGCCGACGAGGCGCAGGCATTGGAGATGGTGCTGCTCGGCCCCTTCAAACCGAACTCCATCGAGACGTGGGCCGCGATGGCGTTGTTCATCGCCAGCACGACGGTCATGGGGCGCAGGCGCGCGACCTTTTGTTCCAGCAGTGCCGTGTAGGCCACATCGGTGGAACTGGCGCCGCCGCTTCCGGTACCCAGCGACACGCCAAAGCGCTCTGCGGCAAAGCTGTTGTGCACGGAGGCGGAATCACCCAGGCCGGCCTGGGCCATGGCTTCGCGGCCAGCCACCAGCGCAAACTGGCTGACGCGGTCCATGGTCAGTAGCCGGGCGCGGGGAAAGTGGGGGTCGGGATCAAAATCGATCGCGCCGGCCAGCACGCTTTCGGTGCCGGTGGGAAAGGGAATGTCGACGGTCCGGATGCCGGAGTGGGCAGACAGCAATGAATCAAAAAACGCCTGGGTGCCGGTCCCCACGGCGGAGATGACGCCCAGACCCGTGATGGCAACGCGACGCATGGTGGTCCTGGGGGCGCCCGCCAGGGGCTTAAGCGGCGGGCTTGCCCGATGGCAGCAAAGGCTCGATCAGTTGGACCATTTCGGCCAGGGTCCGTGGCGGGTTGGCCTGGTCGGGAATCTGGATGCCGAACTGGTCTTCGATCTGGAAGAGGAATTCGATGACCGCCAGGGAGTCCAGTCCGAGGCTTTCCAGCGTGGCATCGGGCAGCAATTTTTCTTCGCTGATGCCAAATGTCTCGGCAAAAAGATTGATCAAATCAGAATTCATCACCCAACCAGTACGTATGTATGCAAAGCGTCATTGTCCCACCATCGCCGCAGCAGCTGACCATTGTTCAGGACCAATGTTCAAGCCCCACGGTTATTTTACAAAAGCGGTGGCGTTGTTTTTGTGCTTCAGGGGGTGTACATCTGCCGGACTGCATCCGACAGGCTGAACGTTCCCAGGAGCTCCCCTAAATAACTGACGGGCGCCGGCGCAATGGCCGCCGCGCCGATTTCGGCGCGCAAACGGGCGTTGCTGAACACCGCAT
>NZ_JBFUBY010000394.1:0-2831 GCF_056405515.1 Polaromonas sp. P1_G2 | reverse complement strand
GCACGATGAGGCGTGCCAGCTCGGCCTCGTCGAGGTCGGTCACGGCGCGGTAGCGCTGCAGCTCGAGGTGTTTTTCGAGCAGGCCCTTGACGGGCTGCGGCGCGCGCACCGCGATGTCGAAGGCCGTGACTTCGGGCTGGGCGCTGGTCGGGCCGGTGGCGCCTTGCGGTGTGGGTTCGGGTGTGACTTTTTCAGGGGGCGGCGGCGGGGCGGGCGCGGTCTGGGTGACGCCGGAGGGCGGTGCCGTGCTGCTGTCCATGGGCGCAGCCGTCTGCGCGCCGGCCGGGGGCGCCAGCAGGGCCGCAAAGAGGGCGAGGGCAGGGATGAGGCCGGCGCTGGCTGTCATCAGTCCTGCCGGGGTGGCCGTCCGTGCGCACTGGGAACTGTGGGTGCTGGGAGGGGTCACGGGGGCAGTTTACTTGAGCACCCCCGCGTGCCTGCGTAGGAGACCGTCCTTATTTGGACAAAAGCCGCATGGCTTCCTCAAGGCCTTTGATGGTGAGGGGGAACATGCGCTGGTTCACCAGTTGCTGGATCACGGCGATGCTTTGCCGGTACTGCCAGACGCCCTGCGGCTCGGGGTTGATCCAGGCGAACTTGGGGAAGGCGTTGGTCAGGCGCTGCATCCATTCGGCGCCGGCTTCCTCGTTGTTGTATTCCACGCTGCCGCCGGGCTGCAGGATCTCGTAGGGGCTCATGGTCGCGTCGCCGACGAAGATGAGCTTGTAGTCCTTGTTGTACTTGCGGATGATGTCCCAGGTCGGGAATTTTTCGCTGAAGCGGCGACGGTTGTTCTTCCACATGAAGTCGTAGACGCAGTTGTGGAAGTAGTAAAACTCGAGGTGCTTGAACTCGGCTTTCACGGCCGAGAACATTTCTTCCACGCGGTGGATGTGCTCGTCCATGGTGCCGCCCACGTCCATCAGCAGCAGCACCTTCACGTTGTTGTGGCGCTCGGGCACCATCTTGATGTCCAGCCAGCCGGCATTGGCGGCGGTGGAGCGTATGGTGTCGTCGAGGTCCAGCTCTTCGACGTTGCCCTGGCGCGCGAACTTGCGCAGGCGGCGCAGCGCGACCTTGATGTTGCGCGTGCCGAGTTCCTGGGTGTCGTCGTAGTCCTTGTAGGCGCGCTGGTCCCAGACTTTCACGGCGCTCTTGTTGCGGCTTTTTTCCTGGCCTATGCGTATGCCCTGGGGGTTGAAGCCGTTGGCGCCGAAGGGCGAGGTTCCGCCCGTGCCTATCCATTTGCTGCCGCCTTCGTGGCGTTCCTTCTGTTCCTCAAAACGCTTCTTGAGCGTTTCCATGAGCTCGTCCCAGCCCATTTTTTCGATCTTGGCCTTTTCCTCGGGGCTCAGTTCGAGCTCGAGGTTTTTGCGCAGCCATTCGAGCGGGATGTCCTTGGTGAAGTCGGCCAGCATCTCCACGCCCTTGAAGTAGGCGGCGAAGGCGCGGTCGAACTTGTCGTAGTTTTTTTCGTCCTTTACCAGCACGGTGCGGCTCAGGTAATAGAAGTCGTCGATCTTCCAGGCGCCTTCACCCGCATAGGCGTCGAGCTTGTCGCTGTTCGGGCCGACCACGCCGGCCTGCAGCGCTTCGAGCAGCATCAGGTATTCCTTGACGGAGACCGGCAGCTTGGCCGAGCGCAGGGTGTAGAAAAAATCGATCAGCATGAGAACTCCTTGGCGGGCGCCTCAGGTTCGGGGTTTGTCCAGCAAATACAGCAACTGCGCCTTCACTTCCGGCCATTCGCCGGCGGCCAGGCTGTACATCACGGTGTCGCGTATGGTGCCGTCGCGGCGCAGCGCATGGCCGCGCAGCACGCCGTCCTTGCGCGCGCCCAGGCGTTCGATGGCGCGCTGCGAGGAATGGTTGAAGTTGTCGGTGCGCCAGCCGACGATGTTGCAGCCCAGGGTGTCGAAAGCATGCGTGAGCATCAGCAGCTTGCAGGTGGTGTTGACGTGGGTGCGCTGGCAGCGCGCGGCGTACCAGGTGTAGCCGATCTCGACGCGCTTGAGGTTGGGCACGATGTCGTGGTAACTGGTGGAGCCCAGCACCTCGCCGCTGGCCGCGTCGGTGACCGCGAAGGCGAAGCGGTTGGCGGTGGCCAGCGCGGTCTCTATGTAGCCGCGGGTTTCATGCGGCTCGGGCACGGAGGTGATGCGCAGCTTCCAGAGCTCGCCGTCGGCGGCCGCGGCTTTGAGGCCGGCTTCGTGCTCGAGCGCAAGGGGCACCAGCTTGACGCCGCGCGCCGTGAGAGTGACGGGTTCTACGAAGGCCATCCTGCAATCCTTTTCCTGTTGGGCAGTGTGTTCACGTGGACTGCAGCCGGGCACAGGCCGCGGCGGCCTGGCCGCGCGGATTGTCCCGGCACAGTTTGTTGAGTTCGGTCCTGGCGCCGGCGTGGCCGGCATGGGCCGCGCGCACCAGCAGCTCCACGGCATGCCAGGGAACGTCCGGGGCCGGGCGATGCGGCGGCACAGGCCGCGCGGCGGCGGCCTTCTCGGATTCGAGGGAGACCTTGGCGCGCCGGCTTGGCGGCCCGGCGGCGGGCCGGCCTTCCAGCAGCTTTACGTAGTCATGGACCATCAAGTCGGCATCCGTCGCCGTCAGCTGCTTGCGCGGGAGCGACAGCCAGGAGCGTGTGCCGGCGTCAGGCACATCGCTGAGCTTTCGGCCGGGCGCCGTCAGCATGGCGGCGACTTCGTCGGGCACGGCCTTGCCCAGGCCTGAGGCGCGCGACAGTTCGTCGGCGTTCACCGCGCCGGCCGCCGCATTGCGTTCGGCGGCGCCGGCCGCGGCTGCCGCGTCGCCCGCGCCCAGCTCCACCGCGC
>NZ_JBFUBY010000393.1:0-2843 GCF_056405515.1 Polaromonas sp. P1_G2 | reverse complement strand
TGCCAGAAGATCCCCGCCGAGGCCAGCGTGATCAACCCCATCGCGGCAAACGTCGCCTGGAAGGAGTGCAGCGTCTGCACCGCTTCGGCGGTGCCGAAGAAACCCGTGAAGGCGGCCAGCACCGCGCCGGCGGCGGCCACGCCCATGCTCATGGCCAGCATTTGGATCATGGACAGCAGGCTGTTGCCGCTGCTGGCCATGCTGCTGTCGAGGTCGCGCAGGGTGACGGTGTTCATCGCGGTGAACTGCATGGAATTGACCGCGCCGAAGCAGGCCAGTTGCAGGATGTGCAGCCACAGCGGCTGGGCCGGCGTGACGAGTGCGAAACTGGCCATGGTGAGGCCCACCAGCGCAGTGTTGGTCACCAGCACCCGGCGATAGCCGTAGCGCGTGATGAGCGGCGTGGTGACGCGCTTGACCAGCATGCTGGCCACGGCGACGGGCACCATCATCATGCCGGCCTGCAACGGCGAATAATCCAGGCTGACCTGCAGCAACAGCGGCACCAGAAAGGGCATGCACGAGCTGCCCAGGCGCGAGAACAGGTTGCCCAACAGGCCTATGCTGAGCGTGGGGATCGAAAACAGCTTGGGCGAAAACAGCGGGTCGGGCCGCTTGGCCGCATGCAGCCAGTAGGCGGTCAGGCTGGCCATGCCGAACACCAGCAGCACCAGCACGCTGGCCTGTTTCAGGCCCAGGCCCGACAGCCCGTCGACCGCGAGCGAGACGGCCACCATGCCGAAGGCCAGGAACAGATAACCCGGCAGGTCAAAGCGCGGCACCTGCATCCGCGGGTTGTCCTGCATATAGAACACCGTCGCCACCCCGCCCAGCAGCCCCACCGGAATGTTGATGAGGAAGACCCAGTGCCAGGTGGCCACCTCGACCAGCCAGCCGCCCAGGGTGGGGCCTATCAACGGGCCGATCAGGCCCGGAATGGCGATAAAGCTCATGGCCTGCAAAAAGCGTTCGCGCGGGAAGGCGCGCAGCACGGCGAGCCGGCCCACCGGCAGCAGCAACGCCCCGCCCATGCCCTGCACCACGCGCGCGGCCACCAGTTGCATCAGGTTGCCGGACAGCGCGCAGGCGATGGAGCCGACGACGAACAAGGAGATCGCGCCCACATACACGCGCCGCGTGCCGAAGCGGTCGGCGATCCAGCCGGAGGCGGGGATCAACATGGCCATGGTGAGGGAATAGGCCACCACCACCGACTGCATGCGCAAGGGGCTTTCGCCGAAACTGCGGGCCATGGCCGGCAGGGTGGTGTTGACGATGGTGGCGTCCAGGGTCTGCATGAAAAAGCCGATGGCCACCAGCCAGAGCAGCACACGCAATGATTTTTCTTCTGCCTGCATGGTTGAGAGATGAAAAATGGCGGACTTGGTTCAGGGCATTGAACAGACGGAAAGAACGGCGGACAGCAAAAAGCCGCCTCGAGGGCGGCTTTTTGAGCGGGGTGCGGGATTCGCCTCAGGCCGAGAAGCTGGAACCGCAGCCGCAGGTGCTGGTGGCGTTGGGGTTCTTGATGACGAACTGGGCGCCTTCAAGGTCGTCCTTGTAGTCGATCTCGGCGCCCACCAGGTACTGGTAGCTCATGGCGTCGATCAGCAGGGACACGCCGTTCTTGGTCATGGTGGTGTCGTCTTCGTTGGTGATTTCATCAAAGGTGAAACCATACTGGAAGCCGGAGCAGCCGCCGCCCTGGACGAACACGCGCAGCTTCAGGTCGGGATTGCCTTCTTCGGCGATCAGCTCAGCCACCTTGGAGGCGGCGCTGTCGGTGAAGACAAAAGGCGCGGGCATTTCGGTCTGGATATTTTCGGCAACGGCACTCATGGGGACTCCAATACATCATCAAGCGAACATCGTCCGCGATTCGGGGCTGCAGGCTCTGGCGGCACTGAWAGGCAAATAGTACAGCAATTCAATCAACCATAACGCCCATGCGTGTTAGGCGCAGCCATCTATTTGTGAGCGCTTACTCTCAAAATCCACCCGGCAGGCTTAGATATTGTTGGCCGCCAGCTTGAGCGTGGGCTTTTCTTCCAGCTCCGGATGCGTGGTGGGACGCAACTGTCCAAAGATGACGGCGCCCTGGTGCATTTCAAGCGCTTTGTAGGACACGTCGCCCTCGATCTTCGCCTTGGGCTGCAGCTCGAGCAGCTCGGAAGCATGCACGGGCCCCATGACGCGGCCGTTGATGATGACGTGGTCGGCGTGGATATAGCCGGTCACGGTGGCGGACTCGCTGATCACCAGGATGCTGGAGCTGCCTTCGGCGGCCCGAATGTCGCCTATGACTTCGCCGTCTATGCGCAGGCCGTCGGTGAACTTCAGGTTGCCTTCAATACAGCTGCCCTGGGCAATCAGGCTTTTGATAGGCGGCTGTTTCTTTTTTCCAAACATACAAAAATTCCTGTGCTGGGTCGGTGTGCAATGGGCGGGATGGCTGGGGGAAATTCATTCAAAGCTTGAAGGTCTGGGAAGATCTGACCGCTGTTCCCTCAATGACCTTAGCTGTAACACTTTGTACCACGGCTTGGGGGGGCAAGTCGAGGACACCCTCCACACGCCGGTACTGTTTGAACTGTAAAGTTTGCGGCCCTCCGGGCAAAGTCATGCTCCAGGGCTTGCCGGCCTGGGTTCCATGGACGGTGAGGTCCAGTTTCCCGTTGAAATTCGGGGCGGCTTTCTCAGCCTGGATGACCAGCACCTGCCACTTGAGCTGGGTGTCGGACAGCCTTTCGGCCTGCAGGCTGCGGATGGTGGCCACTTCGGCGCTACCGGCCGGCAGCAGCTTTTCAAAAAAGCCCAGGTCGTCGCGCAGGCTTCGGTTGTCC
>NZ_JBFUBY010000392.1:0-2858 GCF_056405515.1 Polaromonas sp. P1_G2 | reverse complement strand
GGTGTAGACCTCTTCGGGGGTAGCGGCCTTTTTGGGCAGGTACATGGCGGCCACATAGACCTTGAACACCGCCTTGTAGCGAATGCCGGCCCCATTGAGCTGCAGTTTGGTGCCGTGAACCTCAATCGGGTCGTCGAGCTTGACGCCCGACACCTCCATCGGTGCTGCAAGCGCGCCGAATGAGAGCATCAAGCCGGCCAGGCCCGCAAGGCATCGCGTTGTCAAAGTCATGGGTTGTCTCCAAAGAATGGTTGGAATAGAACGAGCGTTCGTTTTTTATCTTCTCATTTTCGAGTTCAGGGGCCGCCCCTCGCAAGAGGGTTTGCGAGATAAGCATTAGTACTAGGGGCCTGTCCACCAACTCCTGCCAGGCCCGGTTCGGCTTTTTTTGATGCCCGGCGAGGTTTGGCCGGCTCCGGTCTTTGCTACACTTTGGCCTACATGTTCATTCATCGCATCATTCAAACAGGTTGTGGCGACCGGGGAGCCTGGCCCTGGCGTACCTGTCATTTCCCGCTCGCCTGAGGCGCATGCGGGCCGGCACGCTGACAGCGCTGCCCCGGCCCGTGCACTTGCCGCAGGTTCTGCGACACCCCCTTTCTTTGTTGATGCCCTCCGCAGCCCGCGGGAGCATCCCGGCCCCGGTCTTCGGGGCGTGTTGAATGACAGGCGGCAGCGCTTTTATGCGCCTTGCCTCCCTGAAAAGGATTGACCGTGATCACTGAACTCGAATTCAAAAGCCTGGCCGGCCAGGGCTACAACCGTATTCCACTGATGGCGGAAGCGTTTGCCGACCTTGAAACGCCTCTATCCCTGTACCTCAAGCTCGCGCACTCCAAGGACGGCGGCAAATTCAGCTTCCTGCTGGAGTCCGTCGTCGGCGGGGAACGCTTCGGCCGCTACAGCTTCATCGGCCTGCCGGCGCGTACGCTGGTGCGCGCCTCGGGCTTTGGCGCCGACCGGGTCACCGAGGTCGTGACGGACGGCCGTGTCGTGGAGACCTCGGCGGCCAACCCGCTGGACTTCATCGCCGACTACCAGAAGCGTTTCAAGGTCGCGCTGCGGCCCGGCCTGCCGCGGTTTTGCGGCGGCCTGGCCGGCTATTTCGGTTATGACGCAGTGCGTCACATCGAGAAAAAACTCGAAGCCAGCTGCCCGCCCGACACCCTGGGCTGTCCCGATATCCTGCTGCTGCAGTGCGAAGAGCTGGCGGTGATCGACAACCTCTCGGGCAAGCTCTACCTGATCGTCTATGCCGACCCGGCCCAGCCCGAGGCCTATGCCAACGCCAAGAAGCGTTTGCGTGAACTCAGGGAAAAGCTCAAGTATTCGGTCAGCGCCCCGGTGGTCAAGCCTTCGCAGGGCTACCCGGCCGAACGCGACTTCGCCAAGGCCGACTACATCGCCGCCGTGGAAAAGGCCAAGCGCCTGATCGAAGCCGGCGACTTCATGCAGGTGCAGGTCGGCCAGCGCATCAAGAAGCGCTACACCGAGTCGCCGCTGAGCCTGTACCGCGCGCTGCGTTCACTCAATCCCTCGCCTTATATGTATTACTACCACTTCGGCGACTTCCATGTAGTGGGGGCTTCGCCCGAAATCCTGGTGCGGCAGGAGCAAGTCACCGAGGGCCAAAAAATTACCATTCGCCCATTGGCCGGCACCCGGCCCCGCGCCTCTTCGCCGGAGGCCGACAAGGCCGTCGAGCACGAGCTGGTCAACGACCCAAAGGAGCGCGCCGAGCACGTCATGCTGATAGACCTCGCGCGAAACGACATAGGCCGCATCGCCAAGACCGGCACGGTGAAGGTCACCGAGGCGTTCGCGGTCGAGCGCTACAGCCACGTGATGCACATCGTGAGCAACGTCGAAGGCGTGCTGCTGGACGGCATGACCAGCATGGACGTACTCAAGGCCACCTTCCCGGCCGGCACGCTGACCGGCGCGCCCAAGGTCCACGCCATGGAAATCATCGACCAGCTCGAGCCCACCAAGCGCGGTCTCTATGGCGGCGCTTGCGGCTACCTCAGCTATGCCGGCGACATGGACGTGGCGATCGCCATACGCACCGGCATCATCAAAGACCAGACGCTTTATGTGCAGGCGGCGGCCGGCGTGGTGGCCGATTCGGTGCCCGAGCTCGAATGGAAGGAAACCGAGGCCAAGGCGCGCGCGTTGCTGCGAGCCTCGGAACTTGTCGAGGAGGGGCTGGAATGAGCACGGCCAACCGTCCACCCATTGAGCCCTGCCGCAGCATGGCCGACGTGCGCCGCAACATTGATACGCTTGACGACCGCATCGTGGCACTGGTCGCCGAGCGCAGCGCTTATGTCGCGCAAGCGGCGCGCATCAAACAAAGCGCCAGCGACATCGTCGACCAGGCGCGTATCGAATTCATCGTAGACCGCGTACGCGCCCAGGCCCGCGCGGCCGGCGCCCCCGAGGCCATTCTGGAAGCGGCCTACCGCGCCATGATTGCCGCATCCATTGACTTTGAGCGCGGCGAGTTCCAACGCCTGCGCCAGGAGGCCTGAACCATGAAGCGCAACAAGCTCTTGATGATCGACAACTACGACAGCTTCACCTACAACATCGTCCAGTACTTCGGTGAACTGGGCGCCGAGGTCGAAGTGTTCCGCAACGACGAAATCAGCGTGGCCGACATCGCCGCACGCGCGCCCGACCTGCTGGTGGTCTCGCCCGGGCCCTGCTCGCCGGCCGAGGCTGGCATCTCGGTCGCGGCGATCCAGCATTTCGCCGGCAAGCTGCCCATCCTGGGCGTCTGCCTGGGCCACCAGGCGATAGGCGCGGCCTTCGGCGGCAACATCATCCGCGCCCAGCAGCTCATGCACGGCAAGACC
>NZ_JBFUBY010000391.1:0-2886 GCF_056405515.1 Polaromonas sp. P1_G2 | reverse complement strand
TTCCGGGGAGTAACCGACGTGGAAGTCTTGCCGCCATTTGAGGCCCGATATCCGCTCGAGCACAGGAATGCAGATTTCTTCGGTGGCGCCTGGGTAGACGGTGGATTCGTAGATGACCGTTGCGCCCGGTTTGAGTTGCGCGCCGACGGTTTCACTGGCGCGTATAAGGGGCGTGAAATCGGGCTTGCGGGCGGCGTCGATCGGTGTTGGAACCGCGATGATGAAGACGTCGGCGCCTGCCAGCTTGGCGGAGTCGATGGTGAAGGTCAGCTGGGTGGCGGTACGCATGTCCGGCCCGGCGACCGTGCCGCTGGGGTCCAGGTGCTTGTTATAGCTTTCGATTTTTTGCGCAGAAAGATCGTAGCCGATGGTCGGCATCAACCGGCCGAACGCAACGGCCAACGGAAGACCGACGTATCCGAGGCCGATTACTGCGACTACTTCCATGATTCTTGTTTCCCGTTCATACATTGGGCCCCGTCCGCCGGCGGTTTCGGGGCGGAACGGGACGATGCTAACGCATGTAGGAAGAGGGGGGACGGATTGTGTTGTGCCTGGAGCTGGTTGCGCCGCTCGACCAGGTCCGGGGACGTGTGTTTGCTGCCAATGCGCCCTGGATCCTCGCCGGATCAGGTAACCTCGCAGCCATCAGCTTTTGCGGCGCTGCCACCTGACGCGGCATCCGCATGCCGAGCACCTCGACCCCCCCGCTTATGCAATCAATGGTTTTTCCCTTTTTCATAGCCCTGCCCTGGCTCAATCCGCTAGCGCTTGGGCCTTCCCCCGGCGTCGTGCCCTGGCTGGTAACGTTCACCGTAACGGCAGCCCTGGTTTTTTATGCCTCGCTGCGCCCCATGCCGGGCGAACTGCCATTGCATGCCTCTTTTGCCCAGCGTTGGGCGGGGCCGGCGGCGTGGGCCTGGTTGGCGGCTGGCTTGGTCAGCAGCCTGATAGGCTTGGTCCAATACTTCGGTGCCGCGGCCGCGCTGGGAGGCTGGGTGAGCCAAACCATGCCGGGAGAGGCATTTGCCAACCTTCGCCAGCGCAACCAGTTCGCCAGCCTCACCAATATCGCCCTGGCGGCTTTGGTCTGGCTGGGTGCACAGCGCGGTGCTTCCGGGCGGCGGCAGTGGATGGTGCTCACGGCGGCCGCTTTGCTCGCCGTCGGCAACGCCGCGTCTTCTTCCCGCACGGGCCTGTTGCAACTGCTTGTGCTCTGTGTGCTGTTTGGGGTGTGGGGGGCGTGGCGCCAGCCTCGCGTTCTGCGCCTTCTGGCCACGGCGGTGCTGGCCTATGCCTTGGCGACACTGGCGCTGCCCTGGTTGTTGGGATTCGAGCCGGCGGCGCACGGTATGCTGGCCCGGCTGCGTGGCGGCGAACTGGCATGCGCGAACCGCATCGTGTTGTGGTCCAACGTGTTACACCTGATCGCGGAGAAACCATGGCTCGGCTGGGGCTGGGGGCAGTTGGACTATGCGCACTACGCCACCCTGTATGCCGGGCCGCGGTTTTGTGACATTCTGGACAACGCCCATAACCTGCCCCTGCATCTGGCAGTTGAGTTGGGCATCCCGGTGGCGCTGCTGGTTTGCGGCCTTGGGACGTGGTGGGCGGCGCGGCAGCGGCCCTGGCGCGAAACGGATCCCGTGCGCCAGCTGGCCTGGGGCGTGCTGGCGGTGATCCTGCTGCACAGCCTGCTGGAATATCCGCTGTGGTACGGGCCATTTCAGATCGCTTTCGGCCTGTGCGTGGGCCTGTTGTGGCGCACCGGCGATAAAACGCCAGGGATTGGCGCGACCAGGGTGCCGGCGGTGAGGAGGGTGCTGGCCGCAGTCGTGGTGGGGTGTTGCGCCTATGCCGCATGGGATTACCACCGTGTCAGCCAGATCTACATGGCGCCGCAGGACCGCAGCGCGGCCTATCGCGAGGGCACCCTCGCCAAGATCGGGGACTCCTGGCTGTTTCGCAACCAAGTCCGTTTTGCCGAACTGGCGCTGACTCCCCTGACACGGGATAACGCCCGCTGGACTTTCGATACGGCGACGGCTTTGCTGCACTATTCGCCCGAGCCGGTGGTGATTGAAAAAGTGATTGAAAGCGCCGTCATGCTGGGCCTGGACGATGAGGCATTGGCGCACCTGGCGCGCTACCGGGCGGCTTTCCCGAAGGAGCACGCGCGCTGGGCCGCGGCCAAGGCCAGCTTGCCCCCGGGCATCGAACGCTTGCCCTAGGCCGGCTCAGGGGTTGGTGAAACTGCCGGACTTACCGCCGTGCTTTTCGAGCAGCTTTACGTCGGTGATAGTCATCGCGCGATCGGCCGCCTTGCACATGTCGTAAATTGTCAACAGCGCCACCTGCACCGCCGTGAGTGCCTCCATTTCCACCCCCGTCGGGCCGACGGTTTCCACGGTGGCGCGGCAGGCGATGCTGAAATCGCTCTCTTGCGGCAGGAAGTCGATGGCCACGCGGGTCAGTGCCAGCGGGTGGCACAAGGGGATCAGTTCGCTGGTTTTCTTGGCGGCCATGATGCCGGCGACGCGCGCGATACCCAACACGTCCCCCTTTTTGGCGTTACCCTGGAGAATGATGGACAGCGTCGCCGGATTCATTACGATACGGCCCTGCGCAATGGCGACACGGTGTGTAGCCGCCTTGCCCGCCACGTCAACCATATGGGCCTGGCCTTGGCCGTCAAAGTGGGTGAGTACGGGAGGGGAAGCCATGCTTTTACGAAACCTTTACAACGGGCCCTCATCATAAGACCATGTTTGCGAATCAGAGTCCTCTCAAGAGCCGCCTGTTGGCGGCGGGTGTGCATTTTGGTATCAGCGTAGCGATTGCGGCTCTTGCCGCCACCCTGGTTTTTGCGGTCTGGTACCCCTATCC
>NZ_JBFUBY010000390.1:0-2889 GCF_056405515.1 Polaromonas sp. P1_G2 | reverse complement strand
GTACGCTGGTTCTGGAAGCCCTGGCTGGCGCTGCTGTGGGTCGCGGTGCTGGCGACCTTCTTCACGCTGATGAGCGGCGGTGTCCTGGGCCTGGCCAAGGTGACGACCGACCAGTGGGGCGGCCTGCCGCTGACCGTGATGCTCACGGTGATCTCGATGACCATCGCCTTCCCGATCGCCGTGGTGGTGGCGCTGGGGCGCCGCGCCAACATGCCGGCCATACGCACGCTGTGCGTCATCTACGTCGAGCTGATACGCGGCGTGCCGCTGATCTCGGTGCTGTTCATGGCCAGCTTCATGTTCCCGCTGTTCATGCCCATAGGCCAGTCGCCGGACGTGCTGGTGCGGGTCATCGTCGGCATCACGCTGTTCGCGGCTGCCTACATGGCCGAGATCGTGCGCGGCGGTTTGCAGTCCCTCTCCAAGGGCCAGACCGAGGCGGCCGCCAGCCTGGGGCTGGGCTACTGGCAGACGCAGGGCAAGATCGTGCTGCCGCAAGCCCTGGGCACCGTGGTCCCCAGCATCATGAACAATTTCATCTCGCTCTTCAAGGACACCTCGCTGGTGACCATCGTGTCGCTCTACGAACTCACGGGCGCGCTGTCGCTGGCCGTGGGCTCGGACCCGAACTGGCGCCCTTTCAAGATCGAAGCCTATATTTTCATTGCCGCGATTTATTTCACCTGCTGCTTCGCCATGTCGCGCTACAGCTTGTGGATTGAACGCCGGCTCGCCGTGGGCAAAGCCCGTTGAACAGGAAATAACAAAATGAGCGAACCCACCATCCACTTCGACAAGGTCAACAAATGGTACGGCAACAACTTCCACGTGTTGCGCGACATCGACCTTCAAGTCAAGCCGGGCGAGCGCCTGGTGATCTGCGGGCCTTCAGGCTCGGGCAAGTCCACCATGATCCGCTGCATCAACGCGCTGGAGGACTACCAGGAAGGCAAACTCACCGTCGCGGGCTCGCTGCTGGGCGACGACATCAAGGCGATTGACGCGGTGCGCCGCCAGGTCGGCATGGTGTTCCAGCAGTTCAACCTGTTCCCCCACCTGACGGTGCTGGAAAACCTCACGCTCTCGCCGACCTGGGTGGCGGGCCTGTCGAAAAAAGACGCGATCGAGCGCGCCATGGTGCAACTGGAGCGCGTGCGCATCGCCGAGCAGGCGCAGAAGTACCCCCTGCAGCTGTCGGGCGGCCAGCAGCAGCGCGTGGCGATTGCCCGGGCGCTGTGCCTCACGCCCAAGATCATGCTGTTYGACGARCCSACCTCGGCGCTGGACCCGGAAATGATCAAGGAAGTGCTGGACGTGATGATGGAACTGGCCAACCAGGGCATGACCATGCTGTGCGTGACGCACGAAATGGGCTTTGCCAAAGCAGTAGCCGACCGCGTGATCTTCATGGACCAGGGCCAGATCGTCGAGGAGAACACGCCCACCGAGTTCTTCAACCATCCACAGACCGACCGGGCCAAGGATTTCCTGTCCAAAATTCTGGGGCATTAGACTACTGCCCATGTGCCAACTCCTGGGAATGAATTCGGCGAAGCCGGCGGACCTTCGGTTTTCGTTGACCGGCTTCGCCGCGCGCGGCGGCCTGACCGACCACCATGCGGACGGTTTCGGCATCGGTTTTTTTGAAGACAAGGCCTGCCGCCTTTTTGTCGATGCCCAGCCGGCGGCCACCTCACCGGTCGCCGAAATGCTCAAGCACTACGCGATCAAGTCGCGCAACGTGGTCTCGCATATCCGCAAGGCGACCCAGGGCGACCCGATGCGGCTGGAGAACTGCCATCCCTTTACGCGTGAGCTCTGGGGCCGGCACTGGCTGTTCRCCCACAACGGCGACCTGATCGACTACCAGCCGGACTCCGCCGGCAATTACCAGCCGGTGGGCACCACCGACAGCGAGCGGGCGTTCTGCGCGCTGATGGAAGAACTCAAGCGCATCAGCCCGCGCGAGCCCTGCTCGGCCGACATCGTGTTCGACACGCTGTGCGCCATGAGCGAGCGTACGGCCGAATTCGGTGTTTTCAACTATTTGCTGTCCAACGGCCAGTCGCTGTACGCGCATTGCTCTACGCGGCTGTGGTACCTGGTGCGTGAATGGCCGTTTTCCAATGCCAGCCTGGTGGACGCCGACCTCAGCATGGATTTCGCCCAGACCAACAACCCCGAAGACCGGCTCTGCGTGGTCGCCACCCAGCCGCTCACGCGCAATGAAAACTGGCAACAGATGCAGCCCGGGCAGCTGCTGTGGATGGAAGACGGCAGTATCGTGCGGCAGGCGCAGCTGGAAGTCACCGAAGCGATCCGGAAAAAGCACGAGGCCAGCCTGGCCTGCGTATAAGCCGGATCAGTCCGCCCCGGCCACCGTCCACTGCGCAAGGGCAAAGTCCCGCCGTATCAGGTTCTCGGCCAGCAAAAAGCGTTTCACTTCCTCGATCAGCTTGAGCCCTTCGGCCGGGTAAGCCGTGTCGGGGAAATGCGAGAGCGGGTAGGAGTCTTTCACCGCCCCCACCGGAAAGCCGCTGGCCTCAGCGTGGAAGGCGTAGTAAGCCGCGCTGTCGCGGCGTATGTCCTGCAACGCCAAGGTGCGCGCGCGGGCCCAGGCGGCCGGCAGCCCGGGCGCGCCGGCCAGCAGTTTGGGTGCGGCGATGATGACCGAGGTGCCGCGCAGGGTCGGATGCTTTTCGGCCTCATCGATCACCGGGTAGCCGCGTGAGGCCAGCAAGGGCCCCGTGTTGATGGGTGCGGCAAACGCCGCCACGGCGCCGCGCTCCAGCGCGGGCTCGCCGTCGCGCGGCAGCATGTGCACCACCTTGACGGTTTTCAGCAGGCCCGCCTCCTTGAGCAGGCCCAGCACGTAGCGGTGCATATAAG
>NZ_JBFUBY010000389.1:0-2910 GCF_056405515.1 Polaromonas sp. P1_G2 | reverse complement strand
GAGAATGACTTCCAGCACCTCATCAACCAACTCRGGGTCCAGCGCGGAAGTAGGTTCATCCAGCAGCATCACTTGCGGTTGACCGGCCAGGGCACGGGCAATGCCAACACGTTGCTGCTGGCCACCGCTCAGGGCTGCCGGACGCAGATCTGCCTTGGCAGTCAGACCGACCCGGTCCAGTGCCGCCATGGCCATCTGCCGTGCCCGCACTTCGCCGAGGCCTCTTGCCAGAAGCAGCGGGGCCATCACGTTGCCCAATGCCGTCATGTGCGGCCACAGATTGAACTGCTGAAACACCATGGCCAGCGGTGCGCGCGCGGCTGCGATTTCACGCTCACTGTCACGCACCCGGCGACCGTCCTGCATTTGACGCACACCCAGCGGCGTTCCCCGGATCAGGACTTCCCCTTCGTCGTGCTCATCCAGAAAGTTCATGCAGCGCAAGGCCGTGGTCTTGCCGGAGCCCGATGGGCCAATCAGCACCAGCACTTCGCCACGATGCACTTCAAGATTGATGCCGCGCAGGACCCGGTGCGTGCCGAACGACTTTCCAACCTCTCGCATTGCGATCATGGGCAAGGAATGATTCATCGGGGACTCCTGGGGTTTGCAGGGAAAGCCGCTCCCAGCCGGCGACCGGCTGCGCCGATGAGCAAGGTCATCAACCAATAGCAAGCGGAGAGCAGCAGATAGGGCTCGAAATAGGCGAATTTCTCGGCAACAATGTGACCCGTCGCCATGGTCAATTCCGGGTAGGTAATGATGGACGCCAGGGCCGATTCCTTGAGCACCAAAATGGTTTGGTTGGCCAGCAGCGGCACGCTCATGGCCAGCGCCTGGGGCATTTCAATGACGCGAAATGCCTTGAAGCGACTGATGCCCAAGGTTGCAGCGGCTTCCAGTTGACCTTTGGGAATGGTGTCCCAGCAGCTACGGAAAATTTCAGCGAAATAGGCCGAGCTATACACCGCCAATGTGATTGCGGCAGCCTGCAGCGGTGACAGCGTAATGCCCAGACCCGGCAATCCAAAATAGACGATAAAGAGTAGGGCCAGGAACGGCGTGAAGCGCAATACGCTGGTGTAGACGAGCAGAATGGCGCGGACTTTCCGACCGCCAAAGATGCGCAGCATGTTGAGGCCGAATCCCAGCAGCAATCCGCCAACGGCTGCAATCAGCACCAGCACCACGGTATGCCACGCAGCAACGCCGAAGGCAGGGAGAATGCTCTGTATGAGATCGAAATCGATCATGTAGGCGACCCCCCGAACGGCGATGCGAGAATTGCATTGCTGACCGGTCTGAACCGCCGTTCGGCCAGCTTACGTTTGACGACCCAGCCTGCAGCGACAAGCAGCAGCGCCAGCAGCAAATAGCTGACGGCAACTGCAAGGTAAACCTCCAGTGGCCGGAAATTGCCGGCGACGATCTGGCGGCCGATGCGGGCCAGATCGGTAACGGCAATGACCGAAACAATGGCGGAACCTTTGAGCACGTCAATGGCTTCTGAAACCAGCGTGGGCCAGACGGCCACAGCGATCTGCGGCAACTGGATCTGGCTGAAGGTCTGCCGGGGTGTGAGTCCGAAGACTCTGGCCGCCTCTATCTGACCATGCGGAATGGCCGCCAAACCGGCTCTTAATATCTCACATTGAAAGGCTGCCGAGTTGAGGCCCAGGGCCATCATGGCCGCCAGGGGCGGAGGCAGGTCAACACCGAGCGCCGATGGCAGGTAGAAGAGCATCAGCAACTGCACCAGCAGGGGTGTCCCCCGAAAAAAGCTCACGTAAAGCGCCACGGTCCGCTGGCGCAACCCCAACAGGCCGGGGCGCAAGGAGAGGCCCAGCAGGGCCGCCCCCATTGCAAAACCACAGACGATGGCCACCAGCGAGAGGCCCAATGTGGTGGCCGCACCCTCAGCCAGTCGCGGCAAGTAGCCCAACAAGCGAGCACCCAGGGTGGTATCTGTGAGCATGGGGGGTACTAACGGCTAAAAACCGATTGCCTTCACATCGATGGAACCGGCACTGCATCCACCGGAGTGTCCATGGTGAAGCCGAACCACTTCAGTTGGAGTTCCTTGAGCTTGCCGGAACGCGCCGCCTTGGCGATGCCGTCATTGAAGAATTTCACCAGGGACGCGCTTTCGGCATCCTTGCGTCCGACCCAGCCAAAGTAGGTTTTGGCTCCGATGGATTCGGGCACTACGGCATACAGGTCGCCACGTGTCTTCACCAGTGTGGAGAGATTGGACAGACTTTGTGCAACCGCATCCAGGCGGCCGGCGGTGAGGTCTGCGTACGCCTCATCAAAGCCGGTGTATTCCCGGATTTCCTTCACGCCGGGACGACCGGCTGCCTTCAATTTGGCGTCAAACGACTGCAGCGCCTTGAGCTGTGCCGATCCCGCTTGCGAGCCCACCACCTTGCCACTGATGTCGTCCGGTTTGGCCAATGCTGCATCCGCCTTGCGCTTGACCAGCGAGACGGTCGCGTCTGCAATCGGCAGGGTGAAGGCGAACTTGTCAGCACGTTCTTTTGTCATCGTCACAGACGTGATGACAAAGTCAAACCGCTTGGCAGCCAGTCCGGGCAGGATGCCTTGAAAAGGCAAGTCGAGTTGCTTGACGGCCACGCCCGGCAGGTCGGCCAGGATCAGGTTCATAAGGTCAGGTCCATAGCCGACGATCTTGCCGTCATTCACGTACTCGAAAGGAGCGAACTGCGCTTCGGTACCGACAACGATTTGCTTCCTGCTTTTCAGTTCGTCGAGCAAACTGCCCGCGATGGCATGGGACGACAAAAAGCCGCAGCCTGCAAGGATGGTGGCAGCAATGGACCAACGGACAAAGTGACGACGTGGCGTTTTCATGGCGATTTCCTGAGGTTGATGAAGGGTGAAGAATGGGTG
>NZ_JBFUBY010000388.1:0-2941 GCF_056405515.1 Polaromonas sp. P1_G2 | reverse complement strand
GAAGAGGGACTTATGGAAGCACTAAAACAGGGCTCGGACGCCTTGTTCATCTTGCTGGGCGGCATCATGGTACTGGCCATGCATGCCGGTTTTGCCTTTCTGGAACTGGGCACGGTTCGCAAAAAGAACCAGGTCAATGCGCTGGTCAAGATCCTGGTGGACTTTTCTGTATCTACCGTGGTGTATTTTGTGGTGGGCTATGGCGTCGCTTACGGCACCCACTTCTTCGTCGGCGCGGAACAGCTGGCCGCCAAAAACGGCTACGAGCTGGTCAAGTTTTTCTTCCTGCTGACCTTTGCCGCGGCGATTCCAGCGATTATTTCCGGCGGCATCGCCGAGCGCGCGCGCTTTTATCCGCAGCTGATCGCCACGGCCGTCATCGTCGGGCTGGTCTATCCCTTCTTCGAGGGCATTGTCTGGAACCAGCACTTCGGCGTGCAGACCTGGATCAAGTCGCTGACCGGCGCGGAATTCCATGACTTCGCAGGGTCCATCGTGGTCCACGCGGTGGGCGGCTGGCTGGCGTTGCCGGCGGTGATTTTGCTGGGCGCGCGCAGCAACCGCTACCGCAAGGACGGCGCGGTATCGGCCCATCCGCCGTCGAACATTCCCTTCCTGGCGCTGGGCGCCTGGATCCTGACTGTGGGCTGGTTCGGCTTCAACGTGATGAGTGCGCAGACCATTGACAAGATCTCCGGCCTGGTCGCCGTCAACTCGCTGATGGCCATGGTGGGCGGCACGCTGGCGGCACTGGCCTTCGGCAAGAACGACCCCGGTTTTGTGCACAACGGCCCGCTGGCCGGGCTGGTGGCGGTGTGCGCCGGTTCGGACCTGATGCACCCGCTGGGCGCGCTGGTGACCGGTGGTGTGGCCGGTGCTGTGTTCGTGGTGATGTTCACGCTGACGCAGAACAAATGGAAGATCGACGACGTGCTGGGCGTCTGGCCGCTGCACGGTTTGTGCGGCCTGTGGGGCGGTATCGCGGCCGGCATTTTCGGCAGCCAGTCATTGGGCGGCCTGGGCGGTGTGAGTTTTGGCGCCCAGCTTATAGGCAGCGCGATGGGCGTGGGTTGGGCATTGCTGGCGGGTTTTGCCGTCTACGGCGCCCTCAAGGCGACGATGGGCTTACGCCTGAGCCAGGAAGAAGAGTTTGAAGGCGCCGACCTTTCGATCCACCGCATCGGCGCGACGCCGGACCGCGAAGTCAATTGGTAGCGGCCAGCGCCGCCTGCCGCTAGACTTCCGGCCATGCCTACTTTTGAAGAGCAGCTGGTCGAACACCGGCTCTACCTCCTTCGCTTTGCGCGCCTGCAACTGCGCAACGACGAATGGGCGGAAGACGCGGTGTCGGAGACCCTGCTCGCGGCGCTGTCCAAGCCCCAATCCTTCGGCAACCGCTCGCAACTCAAGACCTGGCTGGTCGGCATCCTCAAACACAAGGTCATAGACCTGATCCGCAGCAATGCCCGCCTGGTGGCCGTGCCCGATGCGCAGGCCGACGAGGAAGGCGACGAGCTTGACCGGCTGTCCTTCAAGGCCGACGGCCATTTCGCCGAAACGCCCAACGACTGGGGTAACCCCGACCAGACCCTGCAGCAGGTGCAGTTCTTCCAGGTGCTGGACGCCTGCATGGAGCGCCTGCCGCCGGCGCTGGGCCGGCTGTTCCTGATGCGCGAATGGCTGGAGCTTTCCTCACAAGAAGTCTGTAAGGAACTCTCGCTGACACCGACCAATCTTTATGTCCAGTTGCACCGGGCCCGCCTGCGCCTGCAGGAGTGCCTGAATATCCACTGGTTCGGCCAACCCGGCACCTGACGCTTTCCACCCCTGACGTGAAACCCAAGATCACCCTGTTACGACGCACCTGCCGGGAGGCCGCGGCCCTGCTGATTGCGCGCGAGGATCGCGCGCTCAGCCTGCCGGACCACGTCGCGCTCAAGCTGCACCTGATGGCCTGCGAGGCTTGCCCCCGATTCGAGAACCAGATTCTGACCCTGCGCGTCGCGATGAAGCGCTGGCGCCACTACACCGGCGCGGCCGAGCAGGCGGCGGCAGGCCGGGCCGCAGACAATTTACCGAAATAGCGCCTTGTTGCGCGGCCGACGGGGGCCGATGCCGCGCGTAAAAGAGAGCGCGCTACACAGACAAGAACAGCACTCTTCGTGAATGCAAATTTGTGTAACTATTTCCCTGAAGTTGGAACAAACTACGTGCGCAGCGTGCTCTCTTTCGGCTCTTTGTGGAGGTTCACACGCGGCGGTCCAAGGGTTTAACCCGGCCGTGCTTCGCAAGCCCAATAAACCAGCACGGCTCTGGTTTTTATGACATCGATTTTTTCAATGTAGGCACTAACTTAGCTCGTAAATCAGTTGCGGCTTGTTTTTTAAAAAGAATTTTCAGAAGTCAAGTCCGTTGGAGGTTGGCAAGGCATGGAAGTCTTTATGCTTCATTTTGGCTTGCCGTCGCCACTCGTTATGGACTCGCTTTGGCCGCAAAAACCCGGCTCCAGCTGGCACCACAAGAGGCCGGAGAGCCCCTGTTCATGCGGGCTGGCGCAGTCTAGGTAGTAACGCTAGAGGATTGTGTTTTATTTTCGTCGAGCATAATATGCCGGTGCGAATGCCAGCATTCGCACACGTTAGGTGATCGGTCAGTTTCGCGCGCTACAGCGGTACGTATCAAGATTTGTTGTGCTTTCGGGACCCCATCGCTTTTGTTTTTGTGTTTTAGAGGAGTCCCTTCATGGGCAACAAACTTTACGTCGGCAACCTGCCTTACTCGGTTCGCGACGAAGACCTGCAACAATCTTTTGGCCAATTCGGCGCTGTCACCAGCGCTAAAGTCATGATGGAACGCGACACGGGTCGCTCCAAGGGCTTTGGCTTTGTCGAAATGGGCAGCGATGCAGAAGCCCAGGCAGCCATCAACGGCATGAACGGCC
>NZ_JBFUBY010000387.1:0-3438 GCF_056405515.1 Polaromonas sp. P1_G2 | reverse complement strand
GCGCTGTAAAGCAGCTCGGGCAGCACGATGTGGCGGTCAAACAGCCGCGGACGGTTCTGGTAGGCGATGCGCAGCGCATCGCGAAAGCCGCGCGTGGTGACCAGCAGCGTGGGCTCGCCCTTGCGCTCGAGCAGCGCATTGGTCGCCACGGTCGTGCCCATCTTCACGCAGTCGACCACGTCGGCGCGTATCGGCTCGCCGGCCTTGAGGCCCAGCAGGTGGCGTATGCCGGCCACGGCCGCATCGCGGTATTGTTCGGGGTTTTCCGACAGCAGCTTGTGCGTGACCAGTGAACCGTCGGGCTTCTTCGCCACGATGTCGGTGAAGGTACCGCCGCGGTCTATCCAGAATTGCCAACGGTCGCCGCCCGGTTTGGAAGTGGTGTCTTGCATGGTTTTTGTGATTTCAGAGTTAACGTGTTTTTGCGGATGTCCAGGACTTCAGGATCTGGCGGCCGAAAAACCGGCCGGCTGTTCCCTGCCAATGTACCCAAGTACCGGCGCCAGTTGCCGGATCTCCGGCGCGCTTTGCAGAGCGGCCCCGGCCGGGCACCAGGGATAGGGAAGGCCGGCTGCCCAGCCCATGACCTCGTCCGCGTGCGAGGCCGGCAGGGTCTGCATGGCCTCTATGGTGATCGAAAGGCTTTCCGCCAGGCATGAGGGCGGCGAAAAACACCAATCGTAACGGCCGCAGCCAACCCGCACAGCGCGGCTGTCCTTTTCCGTCATGGCCACCAGCCAGTCGCAGCGAAACACCTCCGCCTTGCCCTCCGGCGGGGAAGCCAGGCAGAAAGTGTAGACATTCTCATAGGCCTGCCCGAAACGGCGCACCAGCACCTCGGCAACCGCCTCCCGCCCCCTGGACACAGGCGGGAACGAAATCGCGCTGGTATGGACGGTCATCTGCAGCAAGGCATCGTCCGTAAAGGCCCGGGCCAGCAGATGGGGGCGGTTGCCGTCCTTGGCATGAAGGTAGGCGGTGATCGCGCCGGAAGGTGTTTTCATAGGTGTACCGCCTTATTGCGGCATGTAGTAGGGCACAAAAATGTCATTGGCCTCATTGCCCACGGAGCGTATCCACTCGCGCGAGAACTTCTCGCCCATGCGCTTGATCTCCTGGTCCAGTTCGGGCGGGATGCGCTCTATCTTCACGCCGTTGGCGCGCAGGTCCTCCGTGGCGCTGGCGGCCAGTGCCTGGCTGGCCAGCCAGCCGCGGACTTCCGCCTCGCCCGCCGCCTTGAGCACGGCGGCGCGCGCCTCGGGCTTCAGCGCCTCAAAGGCCTTGCTGTTCACAAACACCGCATTTTTCGGGAACCAGGCGTTGATCTCGTAGTAATACTTGATCGGGCCCCACACCTTGTTCTCCACGCCGGTCAGCGCCGAGGTGATCATGTTGTCCATACGGCCTTCGGCCAGCGCCTTGCCCACATCGACCATGGCCACATCCACCGGTTTGGCACCCAGCATCTCGGCGATGCGCAGGGTGGTCTGGTTGTAGGTGCGCATCTGGGTGCCGCGAAAGTCCGCCGGGCCCCGCACCGGTTTGTTAGAGTGCAGGCCTTGCGGCGGCCACGGCACGGCGTAAAGAAGCTTCATGCCGCGCTCGTTGAAATGCTTCTCCAGGCCGGGCCGCTGCAGCTTCCAGAGACGATGCGCGTCCTTGTAGGAAGTGACGACGAAAGGAATGGAGTCCGCGCCGGCCAGCGGGATGTCCTTCACCATGCTGGACATGATGGTCTCGCCAGCCTCGGTTTTGCCCTGCTGCACCGCCGGGCTGATGTCGCCCAGCTTGAACATCGTGTTATTGGGATGCACTTCGATCAACAACTGGCCGGCCGTGGCCTTTTCCACTTCGCGTGCAAACTGGTAGATGTTCTGCGTATGGAAGGACTCCGCCCGGTAGCCCGTGGCCAGCTTCCAGGCTGTCTGGGCGTGCGCTGCCCCCGCCGCGACGAGCGCGGCTATCAAAATTGCTTTCATGGAGAACTCCTTGGGAGTTGAGGATCAGCCCGGCGGCGGGTGCATGGAACTCACCCTTTCAGGTCGGTCACAAACATCTTGCCCGGCGCATGGGTGATGCACATCGACAAACGGCTTTTCTGGGCAACCCACTGCGGCGTGACACCGCAACCCCAGAACACCGGGACTTCGTCGTCCCTGATATCGACCGCATCACCGTAATCCGGGCGCGACAGGTCGGTGATACCGATGGCCTCCGGATTGCCGATGTGAACGGGCGCACCATGCGCGACGTCAAACCGGCCAGAAATCTCCACCACCTTCGCCACGTCGCGGCTTTTGATGGGCCGCATGGTGACGACCATTTCGCCGCTGAACACGCCGGCGGGCTGGCACTGGAGGCTGGTGCGGAACATAGCGACATTGCGGCCCTGCTCAACGTGCCTCAGGGGAATGCCCGCCTGCATGACGGCGGCCTCGAAAGAAAAGCTGCAGCCGATCAGGAAAGCCACATAGTCGTCCCGCCAGATCGAGCGGATCTCGCCGCGCTCTTCCACAAATTCGCCGTCGCGGTAAACGCGGTAACCCGGGATGTCGGTCGTGATGTCCGCGCCGGGCGCGCACAGGGGCTCCGTGGCGCCGGCTTTCAGCACCTCCACCAGCGGGCAGGGCTTGGGATTGCGCTGGCAAAACAGCAGGAAGTCAAAAGCCTGGGCCTGCGGCACGATCATGAGGTTGGCCTGGATATGGCCGTCGGCGTGCCCCGCGGTGGGCAAGGAAAACTCGCCGCGGCGGCTGGCCATGTTCAGGGCCTTTTGCAGGTTCTGCTCCACCAGCAAAATCGACACGCCGGTGGCGTTGACCTGCTGTATCACTTCCAGCACCTTGGTGACGAATTTGGGCGCGATGCCCCAGGACGGTTCGTCCAGCATCAACAGCTTGGGCCGTGCCATCAGGCCGCGGGCAATCGCCAGCATCTGCTGCTCGCCCCCGCTCATGGTGCCGGCCAGCTGCGCGGCGCGCTCCTTGAGGATGGGAAACAGTTCCAGCATCTCGGCGATGCCGCGCGCGACTTCGTGCCTGTCCATGCGCGTGAAGGCACCCAGCTCGAGGTTGCGCAGCACCGTCAGCCGCGGAAACAGGCGCCGGCCCTCGGGCACCAGCGACAGGCCCAGCGGAACGCGCTTGTGCGCCGGCATGCGCTGGATGTCCGCGCCGTTGAAACTGATGCTGCCGGCTGCGGCCGCATTGAGGCCCGCCACGGCGCGCAAGGTGGTGGATTTGCCGTTGCCGTTGCCGCCCACCAGCGCCACGATCTTTCCGGGCTCGACCTTCAGGCTGACGTCGGAAATCGCCAGCACGTCGTCGTAGCAGACCTTGAGGTTTTTGATCTCCAGCATCTTCAGTCCCCCAGGTAAGCGGTAATGACAACGGGGTCGCTGGAGACCTCTTTCGGCGTGCCTTCGGCAATCTTCACGCC
>NZ_JBFUBY010000386.1:0-2973 GCF_056405515.1 Polaromonas sp. P1_G2 | reverse complement strand
CCGTCATTGCCGACCACGCCGCAGTGGATGCGCTGGCCGGGCGCGCCCTCGAGCAGCGGGGCGCCATCGGCGTCCATGACGAGGATGGACGGCTCGGTCGCGTCGACGATGCGGCGGACTTCCCCCCGTGTGCTTTTGGGGTTCAGCGGCACCCACACCTTGCCGCAGGCCAGCACGGCCAGCAGCGCGGCGATGTGTTCGCTGCTGTTGCCGGCGCAGATCGCGACGCGGCTTTGCGGGGCCGGGTCACGCTCGACCAGTGCGGCCGCGAGGGCCGAGACCCAGGCCGCGAGCGCGCCGTAGCGCAGCGTGCCTTCGGGCGCGTCGATGGCGATGCGCTCGGGCCAGCGCTCGGCGGTGCGCCAGAAAAAATCAATCGGGTTCATGCGGGGTGTTCTCTCTTGCGGGGTTGCTGGTTGCTTATTCAGCGCGCGCGCCGGACTGCTTGACGACCTCGCGCCAGCGTTTGGCTTCCGACAGCGTCCAGCTGCGCATCTGCGCGGGCGTGCCGGGCTCGGGCGTGGCCGCGAGGTTGAGCAGGCGCTGGCGCACCTCGGGCAGGGCCAGCACCTTGAGCAGCTCGGTGTTGACGCGCGTCACCACGGCCTGCGGCGTGCCGGCCGGCCCGGCGATGCCGAACCAGGATTGCACGTCAAAACCCGGGAAACCCGACTCGGCCACGGTGGGCACTTCGGGCAGCAGCGGCGAGCGCTGGGGGCTGGTGATGGCAATCGCCTGCAGCTTGCCGCCGCGCACATGGGGCAGGGCCGAGGGCGCGTTGTCGAACATGGATTGCACCTGGCCGCCCAGCAGGTCGGTCACGGCGGGCGCGCTGCCGCGGTAGGGCACATGCAGCATGGGTACCTTGGCCGCCATCTTGAAGAGCTCGCCCGAAAGGTGGATGGACGAGCCGCTGCCGGCCGACGCGAAGGTGATGCCGTTGGGCGAGGACTTGGCGAAGCTCACGTAGTCGGCCAGGGTCTTGATGGGCAGCTGCGGATTCACCACCAGGATGTTGGGCACCTTGGCGATCAGGCCCATGGGCTCGAAGTCTTTCAGCGGGTCGTAACCCAGCTTGTCGTAGAGCGAGGCATTGATGGTGTTGGCGATGGTGTAGACGTAAAGCGTGTAGCCGTCGGCCGGCGCGCGCGCGACGACCTCGGCGCCCACATTGCTGTTGGCGCCCGCGCGGTTGTCAACCAGGATGGGCTGGCCCAGCTGCTTGCCGAGCTCGACCGCGACAATGCGCGCGATCACGTCGGTAGCGCCGCCGGCCGCGTAGCCGACGACCAGCTTGATGGGTTTGCTGGGCCAGGCTGCTGCGGGCTGGGCCTGGGCGGGCAGGGCGGCCGTGAAGGCGAGGGCGGCAAGAAGGGCGCTGAGGACGAGCCGGCGGCGGAAAGGGGTGTTCTGCAAATTCACGGTATATGTCTCCTGTTGTAGGTATGCGCTGCGTGTGCGGTGCTTGTGCCGGGCCTGGGCCGGCAACAGGGGGAAATTCTTGACCAGGCCGTCCCGCGCGACAAACCCGAACGTCCGGCCAGCGGACGTTCTATAGTCCCATGCCATGGCCTCTCGCTCTTCAAAATCCTCAGCATCCTCCGCCTCCTCTGATGTCATCGAAGCAGCCGAGCCGGTTGAATCAGCCGACGACGGCGGCAGCCGCACGCTGCGCCGCGGCCTGCAGCTGCTGGATGCCGTGCTGCAAAGCGRCCGTGAAGGTTTGCGCGTGGTCGACCTGTGCCGCGCGGCGGGCCTGGAGCGCGCCACGGTGTACCGCCTGCTGGCGACGCTGCTCGAGGCCGGCTATGTCGCGCCGCGCGGCCGCTTCCGTTATGTCGCCGGGCCGCGCCTGGCGCAGCTGCAGGCGCCGCCGCCTTCACCTTCGGATTTTGCGGCGCGCCTGCAGCCGGTGCTGGCGCGCGTGAGCCAGGCCTGCGGCGACGCGGCCTTCGCCATCGTGCGCGAGGGCGCGGCCTCGCACTGCATCGCACGCCAGGTCGGCACCCACCCGGTGCAGATGCTGGTGATCCAGGTCGGCACACGCCAGCCCTTGGGCGTGGGCGCAGCCGGCCTGGCCTTGCTGGCCGCGCTGCCCGAAGAAGACGCGGCGGCAGTGATTGCCGCCAATGCGCCGGTGCTGGGGCGTTATGGCGGCATGACGCCGGAGCGGATGGGGATTCTGGTGCGCGCCACGCGGGAACGGGGGTGGGCTGTGATTGGGAATCACGCTACTGAGGGGGTGCTGGCTGTGGGCGTGGCTGTGGCTGGGCGGGATGGCAGCCCGGCTGCTGCGATCAGTGTGGCTTCTACTATGGAGAGGATGCCTCGGGCCAGGCAGGGGTTGATTGTTCGTTCCATGCGGGAGGCGCTTGGGGTGCTGCTCCCCGAGGGCTTGTAGGCCGCTCGTAGAACATTGCGATGCGGCGTTGACGCCGGGTCTTGCTCCGGCGGTGTGCGCTCTTCTGAGTGTTGCTGGCCGGGGRTAGCCCGGCGGCTACTCACTTTTCTTTTGCTTCGCCAAAAGAAAAGTAAGCAAAAGAAAAGGCGACCCTGGTTGCTGCGTCCCTTCGCTTCGCTACGGGCAACCTGCGGTGCTCGGTCCAGACGGGGTCTCGCTAAACTCGCTTCGCTCAGACAACGCGATCCCTGATCCGTCTGGCCCTGCGCTCCTCGGCGCATCCACAAGGGGTGGGGAAGGAATACCAATACMKAAGAAACAAGGACTYGCCWTGGCGAGTCCTTGTTTGTATTTGTCTTCTTTGTGTTTCCGTTTTCTGTCTTCTTTCTTTCCCCGTTCCCGATTGCCCCGTCCTGGCTGGGCCGAGGAGCGCAGACGTAGGCGGATCAGGGATCGCGTTGTTTGAGGTTCTATATTTGTTGTCAAACAGTTTTCGGCAGCAGCTTGGCCGGATCCCAGGGCTGACCCGTCTTCCAGACGGCAAACGCCACCCGCAACAGCTTTCGCCCGAG
>NZ_JBFUBY010000385.1:0-2987 GCF_056405515.1 Polaromonas sp. P1_G2 | reverse complement strand
GTATTGCTCGATCACCTGCACGACGCGCTTGATCTCGGCTTCCAGCACGCCGCCCGCCACCGTGACATCGAAGCCAAGCACGCAGGAACCCATGCGGTCTATCAGGCGGCGCGCGGGATGCTGCAGGGACTCGAAGAACTCGGGCTCGGAGATCGCCACACGCAGCACCGGCATCTGCAGGCGCGCGAACCAGACACGGATCACGGCGGGAATACGGTCTTCCGCCAGGATGCTCTGGAACATCAAGGCCACGATTTCGATCGTCGCTTTTTCGGAGGAGGTGGAAGCGGCCTCCTTGAGCTTGGTGGTGCGCTCACGCAGAACGCCCGCGGCATGGTCCACCTGCGCCTGGCCGTAGACCTGGCCTTGCGCATCCGCGAGCAGGGWGCGTTCCGCGCCGGTTTCTTCCGCGCGCTCCACGCTGGCCATGGCCTGCGCCAGCGGCGGCGATGCCTGGCTGGGGCGCGTGTCGTCGAAGCCCGCCGCCTGGTTCGACAGCAGGCGCTTGAGTTGCCCCATCACGCCTTGGGCGCGCATGCGTGCCCTGGCCAGGGGTGTGGTAGCGGTCTGCATGCGGGTTTCTTCGTGCACCCCCTGGCCGGGACCGGTGTTCGCTTCAGGGCCTTTTGCCGCATTGGACTTGCCGGCATTCTCAGCGCCGCTGCCCGCATTGCCGGGACGGCCCGCGGCGCCAGGAGCGGCCGCGCCACCGCCCGAAAAACGGCCCGCCGCCTGCCCACCAGAAACGCCGCCGCCGGCCGCGCCGCTTGCGCCTCGCGCGCCACCGCCCGCCACACCGTTGCCGGTCCCGCCGTAGGGAGAGCCGGCGCCGCTCCTGGATGATGAAGGTGAAGATGAAGTTGCGCCGGAACCGCCTCCTCGGGCACCGCCCGCGGAAGCCGGGCCCCGGCCGCCGGGGGACGACGGATTGCCACCGGAGTCACCATAGGAAGATGAGGCATTGTTCCCGCCAGCGCCGTCGTAAGCCGCAACACCGCCTGAAGCACCTCCGCCCCCCATGCCGGACCCCGCCCGGTGGTCACCGCCCTGTGGGGCTTTGTCTCTCTGCGCTTCAGCTGCCGTTTTGGCGGCGGCGCCAGCGCCGGCACCGGCGGCCGAAGGCGTGCGCTTGACCAGCGGCCTCAGGTCGATTTCGGCCATGACGCCGTGTTGCACCAGGAATTCGTTGGTGGCGTGGTAGGTCTCCAGCAGGTGCTCGCCCATGTCCTTCTGGATGGAACTCTGGACCGCAACCAAGACTTCGCGAGGCAGGGAAGCAATGCTCCATTGCTCGACCAGATGCTGGGCGAGCACTTCGGGACGCAGGATGTCCTGCTTGTGAAGCTCGGAAATCCCCTCCAGGTTCTGGATGCGCAAGCGAAGGTCGTTGAGTTCCCAGCTGGTGAAATCGAGCAGGCGCAGGGCCAGGCGTGAGGCGAGGATTTTGTCCTCCATCACGTCGTTACCCATCAGTTCGAATTTACYGCTGTCCAGAAAACGGGCGGGCGAGTTGGCGGCGGGAACGGCCTGCGCGTTGGCMCAGGCCGCGGCGGTACCGCGAACCCAGGCATCGCCGCTTTTCTGGAAAGCCAGCCAGCCGTCGCGCCTTTCCTGCATGTCGCGGGCGCTGCCCGGCTGGTCGACCAGCGCGGACAGTTTGTCCTTGATGGTTTTGGCGAGTGCGGGCAATATCCGTGCGGCACGCTCCGTAAACAGCGCGCGAGCCTGCTCGACCAGAAGACTGTTATTTTTGTTGCTTGGAGCCACGACCGCCCTGGATGATTAGCCTATAGCTTACACCGTGGCCCCTGCGTTGGGGTCATTGGGATCTTCGCCTTTTTTGGCCGGTGCCTTGACCAGGTCTTCCCGCTTGATGCCCAGCCACATCGCAATCGCGGCCGCCACAAAAACCGATGAATAAATGCCGAACAGGATGCCGATGGTCAGGGCCAGGGCAAAGTAAAAAAGTGTAGGACCGCCGAATAACAACATGGACAGGACCATGATCTGGGTCGAGCCGTGGGTGATGATGGTCCGGCTGATGGTGGAGGTGATCGCGTTGTCGATGATCTCCACGGTGTTCATCTTGCGGTAGCGGCGGAAGTTCTCGCGGATCCGGTCGAAGATCACCACCGATTCATTCACGGAATAACCGAGCACCGCCAGCACCGCCGCCAGCACGGCCAGCGAAAACTCCCACTGGAAGAACGCGAAGAAGCCCAGGATGATGACGACGTCGTGCAAATTGGCGATGATGGCCGCCACCGCGTACTTCCATTCAAAGCGGAAGGCCAGGTAAACCATGATGCCGAAGACCACCATGGCGAGCGCTTTCAGCCCGTCATGGGCCAGCTCCTCACCGACCTGCGGGCCCACAAATTCCGTGCGGCGCAGCGTCACGTCGGGGCTGGCCGCCTTCAGGGCTCCCAGCACCTTGTCGCTTTGCTGGGCGGTGCTCACGCCCTTCTGGGCGGGCAGGCGGATCATCACGTCGCGCGAGGTGCCGAAATTCTGCACCTGCACGTCGGTGAATCCCAGGCCGGCCACGGTGTCGCGGATCTTTCCGACGTCGGCGGCCTGGGTGTAGTTCACCTCCATCAGGGTACCGCCGGTGAACTCCACCGACAGGTGCAGGCCGCGCGTGATCAGGAAGAAGACGGCCAGCGCAAAAGTCGCAAAACTGATGATGTTAAAAATCAGGGCATGCCGCATGAACGGAATGTCGCGCCGGATTTTGAAGAATTCCATCTGGGGTCCTTGGGAAACTCAGGAAAAAAGGCCGGGATTACTTGGTCGCCACGGCGCCGGACGCGGCGGGCCGCCACACGGTGCCGATGGAAACCGACTTGAGCTTTTTCTGGCGGCCATACCAGAGGTTGACCAGGCCACGCGAGAAAAACACCGCCGAGAACATGCTGGTCAAAATACCGATGCAGTGCACCACCGCGAAGCCGCGGACCGGGCCGGAACCAAAGGCCAGCAAGGCC
>NZ_JBFUBY010000384.1:0-3002 GCF_056405515.1 Polaromonas sp. P1_G2 | reverse complement strand
GTCGTCGTCATCGGCAGCGCATCAATAAATTCAATCTCCTTCGGATACTCATAAGGCGCCAGCAGGTTCTTGACGTGGGCCTGCAGTTTCACCGTGAGCTCTTCGTCAAAGCGCGCCGCGCCGCCTGGATGCGCCGCACGGGCCGCGGCCTGGTCGGGCGCGATCACCACATAGGCCTTGACGACCGCACCGCGCTCGCGGTCGGGCTTGGGCACCACGGCCGCGTTGGCGACGGCCGCGTGCTTGACCAGGCAGTTCTCGATCTCGCCGGGGCCTATGCGGTAGCCGGCGGCCTTGAACACGTCGTCGGCGCGGCCCTCGTACCAGAGATAGCCGTCGGCGTCGCGGCGCGCCAGGTCGCCGGTGCGGCACCAGTCGCCGGTGAACTTGTTGCGGGTCGCGGCCTCTTTTTTCCAGTAGCCCAGGAAGAAGATCGGATCGGGATCGCCGTGGACGTCGTAACGGTTCACCGACACGTCACCCGGCACGCCCACCGCGCATTCATTCCCTTCGTCGTCGATCACCGCCACGCGGTGGCCCGGATAGGCCTTGCCCATGCTGCCGGGGCGCGCCGGCCACAGGCGGCTGCAGTTGCCGACCACGTAATTCATTTCCGTTTGGCCGAACATTTCGTTGACGGTCACACCCAGCTGCTCGCGGCAGTAGGCGAACACGGCGTCGCCCACCGCTTCGCCCGCGCTCATCATGGCCTGCAGCGTCATCCTGAAATGCTGCTTCGGTTTGGGATAGGCCTTCATCATGGCCTTGAGGGCCGTGGGGAACAAAAAGGTGTGTGTCACGCCCTGCGCCGCCATCAGGCTGAACGCCAGCTCGGGGCTGAAGCGCCCGTTGAAGGCGACGATGGGACGGCCGAAATACAGGCTGGGCAGCAGCGCATCCATCAGGCCCCCAGTCCAGGCCCAGTCGGCCGGGGACCAGAACACCGCGTCGGACTTCTTGTTGGTTTTGCCGTCAAAGCCAAACCAGTTGTGGCTGCAAACAAACCCCGGCAGGTTGCCGATAAGCGCCCGGTGCGGCAGCAGTGCGCCCTTGGGCGGGCCGGTGGTGCCGCTGGTGTAGATCAGGATGGCGCCTTCCTCGGCCTTGGTCTTGACGGCCGTGAAGACGCCCTTCTGCGCCGCGAGCGCGCTGCCGTAATCGAGATCGCCCTGGCCCTGGGCCGTGCCGGCGGCGATCACCGTGCGCAGCGCCGGGCAATGGCCACGGATCGCCTTGAGGCTGGCCATCGAGCTTTCGTCACAGATGGCCACCACGGCATCGCTGTCCTGCAGCCGGTACTCGAGCGCCTCGGGGCCGAACAGCATGGACAGCGGCATGGCCACCGCGCCCATCTGGAACACCGCCATATAGGCCWCCGCGGTTTCCAGGCGCTGAGGCATCACGATGGCGACACGGTCGCCGCGCTTGACCCCGAGCCCCGCCAACACCTGGCTCAGCGCATCGGCGGCTTTCTGCAGTTCCTGGTAGCTGTGCAGCACGGWTTTTGCGCCCGGCTTGTGTATGCGTATGGCTGTCCGCGCCTCGGCCCGAGCCCAGCGGCCGCAGCAGGCCTCGGCGATGTTGAAAAATTCATCCACCTGCCAGCGAAAACCGGTGTGCAGTGCCGCGTAGTGGTCGGCTTGGGATTGGGGGACGGCCGGCTTGTCCCTGTGTTGACTGCGCTTGGCTTCGTGTCTCTTTATCATGGGGTCCAATGTACAAAGAAAAACGATCTTCCCGCAGCGAGTTTGTCCCTATACGCGGCCTCAGCTACCACGTTCGCCTCTGGGAAAGCCCCTCCGGCACCAACCCCGCGCTGCCGCCGCTGGTTCTGGTCCATGGCTGGATGGACGTCGCCGCCTCCTACCAGTTCATGGTCGACGCCCTGTCGGATGCCTTCGCACAAGGCCGCAGCATCATCGCGCCCGACTGGCGCGGCTTCGGGCTGACCGGCTCCGGCCCAGAGGGCAGCCCCGCTGACAACTACTGGTTTGCCGACTACCTGGCCGACCTGGATTTTTTGCTCGACCACTATGTCGGTGAGCAAGCGGTGGACCTGGTCGGCCACAGCATGGGCGGCAATGTYGCCATGCTGTATGCGGGCGTGCGGCCCACTCGCGTACGCCGGCTGGTCAACCTCGAAGGCTTCGGCCTGCCGCCCAGCCAGCCCGAACAGGCACCGGGCCGCTATGCCAAATGGATGGACGAGCTCAAAAGCCTGCGGCGCGGCGAACTCGAACTCAAGGCCTACGACAACGTGGACGGCGTGGCGCGCCGCCTGATGAAGACCAACCCGCGCCTGTCGGCCGACAAGGCCGGCTGGCTGGCCGGCCACTGGGCGCGGCCGGATGCCGCGGGGAAATGGCAAATCCTGGGCGAAGCCGCGCACAAGATCGGCAGCGCGCAGCTCTACCGCGTCGACGAAACCCTGGCGATCTACCGCCGCATCGGCGCCCCCACGCTGGCCGTCGAGGCCTCCGACGATTCGCTGGCCCGCTGGTGGCAGGGCAAATACAGTTTGGCCGATTACCACGAAAGGCTCAAACAGGTGGCCCAGGCCCGCGTCGCCGTGATCCAGGACGCCGGCCACATGCTGCACCACGACCAGCCGGAACAGCTGGCAACACTGATTGAGGGCTTTCTGGGCTAAACGCCTCTGTGTCGTGAGAAAATAGCGGGTTAGGCCGCCCCCTGCGGCCACCACTTTCAGGACAGAAGAACCATGGACGCAGAACGCATCAACCTCATCAGCAACCAGCTCGTCGACCTCAGCAACCGGGTCAACGAGCTTCGGGGGTATCTTTGACTACCCTGCCAAAGAACGAAAACTGAACGAAGTCAACGCCGCGCTGGAAGACCCCAAGGTCTGGGACAACCCCAAGCGCGCGCAGGAACTCGGCAAGGAAAAGAAATCGCTGGAAGACGTGGTCCACGTCATCGACCGCCTGACGTCGGAGCTCTCCGACAACACCGAGCTGTTCGAGATGTCCAAGGGCGAAGGC
>NZ_JBFUBY010000383.1:0-3007 GCF_056405515.1 Polaromonas sp. P1_G2 | reverse complement strand
GGGCTCGGCCGTGCCCTACCGCGTCGACCTGTTCGACAACGAGATCGACAGCATCCGCACCTTCGACCCCGA
Organism: Polaromonas sp. P1_G2; assembly: GCF_056405515.1. Lineage (NCBI taxonomy): Bacteria > Pseudomonadati > Pseudomonadota > Betaproteobacteria > Burkholderiales > Comamonadaceae > Polaromonas > Polaromonas sp. P1_G2. Next base: position 2,935 of record NZ_JBFUBY010000383.1, on the reverse strand, counting down.
CAGCCAGCGCAGCCTTTATCCCGTGCCCGAAGTGCGCTTGCTGCCCGGCCGCGAATTCCCCATGGACGACGATGCGCGCGCCAAATTCCGCAGCCGCTGGCGCGAACTGCTGGACGGCGACCCGACCAAGAGCCGCATCTACAAGGACATGGGCAATGGCGTAGCGACCGCCGGCATCGAGTACTACCTGCCGCTCTTCTTCGAAGAAACCGCCACGGTGTTCGACTACCTCGGCAACGATGCGACCGTGGTGCTGCACGGCGACCTGGAGCCGGCCTTCCAGCGTTTCTGGCAGGACACCAAAGACCGCTACCGGCTGGTGCGCGACGCACCCGACCGCCCGGCGCTGCCGCCTGAATCGCTGTTCCTGGGCACCGAGCAGTTCTACGCGCGCGCCAACGACTACGCCCAGCTGGCGATACGCGCCACGGTCGAAGACGTGGCCGACAACGCCCAGTTCCAGAAGCTCGGCGAAATGGCCGTGGTGCGCGGCGCCGAAGACCCTCTGGCCAAATTCAAGGGCCATGTGCGCAACACGGCACACCGCGTGCTGGTGCTGGCCGAAAGCGAGGGCCGGCGCGAGAGCCTGCTGGACTTCCTGCGCGCCAGCAGCGTCAGCCCGCCCGCGTTCGATTCCCTCGAAGACTTCCAGGCCAGCGACGAAAAACTCGGCATCGCCACCGCGGCGCTTAACACCGGCTTCAGCTGGCTAGAGGAAGGCATTGACTTCATCACCGAGACCGAGCTGTTCGCGGCCGGCGTCACGGTGCGCCGCCGCAACAAGAAGCAGGAACAGGTCAGCGATGTCGAAGCGCTGATCAAGGATCTCTCGGAACTCAACGTCGGCGACCCGGTGGTGCACAGCGCCCACGGCATAGGCCGTTACCGCGGCCTCATCAACATGGACCTGGGCCAGGGCGTGAATGCCGACGGCACACCGCTGCTGCAGGAGTTCCTGCACCTGGAGTACGCCGACAAGGCCACGCTCTACGTACCCGTCAGCCAGCTGCACCTGATCAGCCGCTACACCGGCGTCAGCGCCGAGGAAGCCCCACTGCACAAGCTGGGCAGCGGCCAGTGGGAAAAAGCCAAACGCAAGGCCGCCGAGCAGATCCGCGACTCGGCCGCCGAGCTGCTCAACATCTATGCCCGCCGCGCCGCGCGCGAAGGCCATGCCTTCCGCTACTCGCCCGGCGACTACGAAACCTTCGCCAACGACTTCGGTTTTGAAGAGACCGCCGACCAGCGCGCCGCCATCCACGCCGTGATCCAGGACATGATCAGCCCGCGGCCCATGGACAGGCTGGTCTGCGGCGACGTGGGCTTCGGCAAGACCGAGGTCGCGCTGCGCGCCGCTTTCATCGCCGTCACCGGCGGCAAACAGGTGGCGCTGCTGGCGCCTACCACGCTGCTGGCCGAGCAGCACTACCAGACGCTGGTGGATCGCTTCGCCAAATGGCCGGTCAAGATCGCCGAGATGAGCCGCTTTCGGTCGGGCAAGGAAATCACCGCCGCCATCAAGGGCCTGGCCGACGGCACGGTCGACATCGTGGTCGGCACCCACAAGCTGCTGAGCCAGGACGTGAAGTTCGAGCGCCTGGGACTGCTGATCATCGACGAGGAGCACCGCTTCGGCGTGCGCCACAAAGAGGCCATGAAAGCCATGCGCGCCGAGGTCGACGTGCTGACCCTGACGGCCACGCCGATTCCGCGCACGCTGGGCATGGCGCTCGAAGGCCTGCGCGACCTCAGCGTGATCGCCACCGCGCCGCAGCGCCGCCTGGCCATCAAGACCTTTGTGCGCAGCGAAAACAACGGCGTGATCCGCGAGGCCGTGCTGCGCGAGTTGAAGCGCGGCGGCCAGGTCTATTTCCTGCACAACGAGGTCGAGACCATCCAGAACCGGCGCGAGAAACTCGAGGAGATACTGCCCGAGGCGCGCATCGCCGTGGCCCACGGCCAGATGCCCGAGCGCGAGTTGGAGCGTGTGATGAAAGACTTCATCGCCCAACGCTACAACCTGCTGCTGTGTTCCACCATCATCGAGACCGGCATTGACGTGCCGACCGCCAATACCATCGTCATGAGCCGCGCCGACAAGTTCGGCCTGGCGCAGCTGCACCAGTTGCGCGGCCGCGTGGGCCGCAGCCACCACCAGGCTTATGCCTATCTGATGGTGCCCGACATCGAGGGCCTGACCAAGCAGGCAGGCCAGCGGCTCGAGGCCATCCAGCAGATGGAAGAACTCGGCTCGGGCTTTTACCTGGCCATGCACGACCTCGAAATCCGCGGCACCGGCGAAGTGCTGGGCGAAAACCAGAGCGGCAACATGCTGGAGGTCGGTTTCCAGCTCTACAACGAGATGCTCGGCGAAGCCGTGGCCTCGCTCAAGGCCGGGCGCGAGCCGGACCTGCTGTCGCCGCTCAGCGTGACCACCGAAATCAACCTGCACGCCCCGGCCCTGCTGCCCAACGACTACTGCGGCGACGTGCACCTGCGCCTGTCCTTCTACAAAAAGCTGGCCACCGCCAAGAACACCGACCAGATCGACGCGCTGCTCGAGGAAATCGTCGACCGCTTCGGCAAGCTTCCGCCGCAGGCACAGACGCTGATCGACGTGCACCGCCTGCGCGTGATCGCCAGGCCTTACGGCGTGGTCAAGGTCGATGCCGCGCCCGGCGCCATCAGCATCACCTTCAAGAAGGACCCGCCCATCGACTCGATGGCCATCATGCAGCTGATCCAGAAAAACCGGCACATCCGGCTGGCCGGCAACGACAAGCTGCGCATAGAGCGCGAGCTCGAAAACCCCAAGGACCGCGCCCAGATGGTGCGCGACGTCCTGCGTTCACTCGGACAACCCACCACGCCCACCACGGAAGCCACTCCCGCATGACCCCCGCAGAAATCTCTCCCGGCCTTGTCGTCAACGTCT
>NZ_JBFUBY010000382.1:0-5443 GCF_056405515.1 Polaromonas sp. P1_G2 | reverse complement strand
CCTACAGCCAGGCCCGAGACGTTGAGGGTGTGGACGAATTCGTTCTTGCCCTGGGCGTTCTTGAAACGGGCTTGCAGGCGGCGCGCCTGGAAGGCTTCGCAATTCGAGACCGAGCTGATCTCGCGGTAGGTGTTCTGCGCGGGCAGCCAGACTTCGAGGTCGTAGGTTTTGGCGGCGCCGAAACCCATGTCGCCGGTGCACAGCAGCATGACGCGGTAAGGCAGGCCCAGCTTTTGCAGGATGACTTCGGCGTGGCCGGTCATGGCTTCCAGCGCTTCGTAGCTTTTGTCGGGGTGGGTGATCTGCACCATCTCGACCTTGTCGAACTGGTGCTGGCGGATCATGCCGCGCGTGTCGCGGCCGTAGCTGCCGGCTTCCGAGCGGAAGCACGGCGTGTGGGCGGTGAACTGCAGCGGCAGTTCGGCTTCGGCGACGATCTCGTCGCGCACGAAGTTGGTCAGCGGCACTTCCGAGGTGGGGATCAGGTACAAGGCCGTGCTTTCGGCTTCGGCCGCGCCCTCTTGCCCACCCTTTTTGGCGGCGAACAGSTCTTCTTCAAACTTGGGCAGCTGGCCGGTGCCGCGCAGCGAATCGCCGTTGACGATGTAGGGCGTGTAGCACTCGGTGTAGCCGTGCTCCTGGGTCTGCACGTCGAGCATGAACTGCGCGAGCGCGCGGTGCAGGCGGGCCAGCGGGCCCTTCATGACGGTAAAACGCGAGCCGGTCAGCTTGGTGCCGAGTTCGAAGTCCAGGCCCAGGGGCTGGCCGACGTCGACGTGGTCCTTCACTTCGAAGGCAAAGGCCGCCGGTTCGCCGCCGGGGCCTTCGATCGGGCTCCATTTGCGCACCTCGACATTGCCGGCCTCGCCGATGCCCTGAGGCACGCTCTCGTGCGGCAGGTTGGGCACGGCCAGCAGCAGGGCCTGCATGTCGGCCTGGATCTGCTCCAGCCGGGCGGCCGAGGTTTCGAGTTCGGCCTTGGAGGCGCTGACCTGCGCCATGACGGCGCTGGCGTCTTCACCCTTGGACTTGAGCTGGCCGATCTGCTTGGACAGCGTGTTGCGCTGGTTCTGCAGCTCTTCGGTGCGGATCTGCAGGGCCTTGCGTTCGGCCTCCAGGGCCTGGAAGGCCTCCACGTTGAGGAAGGCTTGCGGGGTTTTGCGGGTTTCCAGCCGGGCGATGGCCGAGGGCAGGTCTTTGCGGAGCAGGTTGATGTCTAGCATGGGGCCATTGTATTTTGTGCGAGGGTAGCCACCATGGCCCGTTCGGCTCAGTTCAGGCTGGCCGGGTCCAGGTTGGCGCCGCAGATGATGAGGCAGACTTTTTCGTCGGCGCGCGGGCGGTAGCGGCCGGTTTGCAGCGCGGCCAGCGGCAGGGCCGCGGCGGGCTCGACGGCCAGCTTGAGCTCTTTCCAGAGCCAGAGCTGGGCCGCGCGTATGGATTCGTCGGTCAGCAGCAGCGCGTCGCGCACATGGGCCTGCGTGACTTCCCAGGAAAGGCTGCCTATGCGTTTGGCGCCCAGCGAATCGGCGGCGATGCCGCCGACGGCCACGTCCACCGGTTCGCCGGCCTCGCGGGCCTTGAAGAGGGTAGGCGCGAGTTCGGGCTCCAGCGCGACCACGCGGCTGCGCTGTTCAAACCAGCCGGCCACGCCGCCTATCAGGCCGCCGCCGCCCACGCTGACCAGCACCGAGTCGGGCACGCCGCCCTGCTGCTCGATCTCCGCGGCCAGGGTGCCGGCGCCGGCCAGCACTTCGGGCTGGTCATAAGCGTGCGTGAGCAGCGCGCCGGTTTCCTGCTGGCGGGCCAGGCAGGCCTTGAGGGCATCGGCATAAGCCGCGCCCGTCACCACCACCTCGGCGCCCAGCGCAGCCAGCTTGGCGCGTTTGGCGGGGGTGGAGACCTCGGGCACAAACACCTCGCAGCGCACGCCCAGCTCGCGGGCCGCGGCCGCGGTGGCAATGCCGGCATTGCCGCCCGAGGCGACGATCACGCCGCTGGCGGGGATGGTATTGGACAGCAGGCGATTCAGCATGCCGCGCGCCTTGAAGCTGCCGCCCGTCTGCAGGTGTTCGAGCTTGAGCCAGACTTCGGCGCAGTCCACGCCCAGCGCCTTGCCGGGCAATTGCCACAGCGGGGTCTGGTGGATGAAATGGCCGTAGCCGGCCTTGAAGGTGCGCAGGCAGCGCTCGATGTTGTCGCGATCGGTCATGAAGGAAGGGGATCAGGTGAGTTGGTGAAGCTGGCTGTCGTTGATTTCGAGCACATGGCCCTGCGCGTCGAGCTTCAAGCCCTTGGGCAGCGGGAACTTGATGGTTTCCTCGATGCCGTCCATCTTGCGCACCGACACCGCGCCTAGCGCCTTGATGCGGTCTATCACCTGCTTGACGAGAATCTCGGGCGCCGAGGCGCCGGCCGTGAGGCCGACCCGGCCCCGTCCTGCCGGTTCTGTGTGGCATAGCAGATGTCCTGCTGCTTGGGCTCGCGCACCTGCGGAAAGCGCTGCTTCACGGCGGCGCTGATCTCGGCCGCGTCGTCCACGCTCAGCGTGGTCTGCGTGACCACCGCCAGGCGCTCCGTCTGGCCGGGGCTGATGCGCCAGACGTCGGCCACGTCTTCCACCAGGTGGATGCCGCTGTCGAGCTGGCCCATGGTGCCTTCGACTTCGGGGTGGCCCTTGTGGCCGATCATGATGAATTCGTAGCCCTCTTTGTGCAGCTTGGCGACTTCGACGTGCACCTTGGTCACCAGCGGACAGGTGGCGTCGAAGATCTGGAAGCCGCGGCGCTCGGCCTCTTTCTGGATCGCCTGGCTCACGCCGTGGGCGCTGAACACCAGCGTGGCGCCGGGCGGCACGTCGTCGAGTTCTTCAATGAAGATCGCGCCCTTTTGCTTCAAGTCGTTGACGACGTAGGTGTTGTGCACGATCTCGTGGCGCACGTAAATCGGCGCGCCGAACTTGGTCAGGGCGCGCTCGACGATCTCGATCGCGCGGTCGACGCCGGCACAGAAGCCGCGCGGCTCGGCGAGCAGGATTTCCTGGGGAAGCAATTTTGATCCAGTCATAAAACGCCAATCACTTGCACTTCAAACACGACCGGCTGGCCGGCCAGCGGGTGGTTGAAGTCGAACTGCACCGCGTCACCGCCGGGCTTGACCTGCTGCACCGCGCCGGCGTACTGGCCCATGCCGTCGGGCGTGGGAAACTGCACCACGTCGCCGACCTTGTACTGCTCGTCCGGGTCGCCCAGCTCATTGAGCAGCTTGCGCGCCACCCACTGCACCAGCTCGGGATTGCGCTCGCCAAAGGCCTCGCCGGCCGGCAATTCGAAGGTAGCGCGAGTGCCCTCGGGCAGGCCCAGCAGGCGCTGCTCGATGGCCGGAGACAGTTCGCCCGTGCCCAGGCTCAGCGTGGCGGGCTTGCCTTCGAAGGTGTTGATGATGTCGGCGCCCGGTTTCCCGTTCACGGACGGCCCGGCCATGCGATAGTGCAGGGTCAGGAAAGAGCCCGGCTGGACCAAAGGAGGGGCGGAGAGTTCCACGGTGGTGGGCATAGGGCGGAGGCTTTCGGGGCCGGCCGGAACGGCGGGCCGGTGTTTGTAAACTGCCTCTATTGTAGAAAGGACGGCCCGGCCGGGCCAAACCCGGTTTTTTGGCCTTTTTTGCGGGAGGAGTCCCTTGGCTCCCTCCCGCCAACCCATAAGAAGAGATCGACCCATGATCCTGAAAGACCTGCCCCAAGACACCCGCCCCCGCGAAAAACTGCTGGCGCGCGGCCCCGGCGCCCTCAGCGATGCCGAACTGCTGGCCCTGCTGCTGCGTACCGGCATTCCCGGCAAAAACGTGCTGCAGATGGGCCAGGAGCTGCTGGACACCTTCGGCGGCGTGGCCGGGCTGCTGCACACCACGGCCGAAAGCCTCAAACGCATCAAGGGCCTGGGCGGCGCGGCCAAGCGGACACAACTGGTCGCCGTGCTGGAGCTGGCGCGCCGCGCGCTGGCCGAAAGCCTCAGCCAGAAAACCGTGTTCGACACACCCCAGGCGGTGCGCGACTACCTGCAGCTGCAGCTGGGGAACCGACCGCACGAGGTGTTCGCCATGCTGTTCCTGGACAGCCAGCACCGGATGATCGCGCTCGAGGAACTGTTCCGCGGTACGCTGACGCAAACTTCGGTCTACCCGCGCGAGGTCGTCATCCGCGCCCTGGCCCTGAACGCCGCCAGCGTGGTGCTGGCCCACAACCACCCCAGCGGCTCGGCCCAGCCCTCGCGCGCCGACGAGGCGCTCACACGCAACCTCAAGTCGGCGCTGGCGCTGGTGGACATCCGCGTGCTCGACCACTTCGTGGTGACCAGCACCCAGGCCGTGTCCATGGCTGAGCTGGGATTGCTGTAAGGTTGAGCCATGAAAGCGCCCGCCCTCAAAAGCCTGCAGGACCTCAAGGCCGTCAAGCGGGAGATCGAAACCCGGGCCCGGCTTGAAAAAGAAGCCGCCGCCGCAAAAGCCGCCGCTGCGGCCAAAGCCAGGGCCGAAAAAGAGCTGTTCTCGCGCGCCGTCGGCGCCGTCAAGGCCCTGCCCGCCAAACACCTGCCCGGCCACAAGGCTTCGCTGCCGCTACAGCAGGCCGCACCCATTCCCGTGCAACAGCAGCGCGACGAGCTCGCGGTGATGCGCGAAGCGATCTCCGACGAGTTCGACGTCGAGACCCTGCTGGACACCGACGAGGCCTTGAGCTTCCGCCGGCCCGGCATGGGGCCCGACGTGGTGCGCAAGCTGCGCCGCGGCGGCTGGAGCATCCAGGGCCAGCTCGATTTACACGGCCTGCGCCGCGAGGACGCGCGCGAAGCACTGGCGCTTTTCATCAAGGACGCCCACAAGGTGGGCTGGCGCTGCGTGCGCGTGGTGCACGGCAAGGGCCTGGGCTCGCCCGGCAAGACGCCGGTGCTCAAGGGCAAGGTGCAAAGCTGGCTGATCCAGAAGCAGGAAGTGCTGGCCTTTGTGCAGGCGCGGCCGGCGGAGGGAGGTGCCGGGGCGCTCGTGGTGCTGCTCGCGCAGGGCTAGAGGCCGCGCGCCTACTCCCCCCGGTTGCGCATCCAGTCCGCGGTCTGGAAAAAAGACGCATTGAGCCGCGCGCGCAGGCCTTCATCCACCCCGGTCTCGCGCATGGCCTGGTCCATGCAAGCCAGCCACTGGTCGCGTTCGGCGATCCCGATGGAGCCGCCACCGGTGGATTGCGGCATGTGGCGCATGCGCAGGCGCGGGTGGCCGAAGCGGTCGGTGTAGTACTGCGGCCCGCCCAGCCAGCCGCATAAAAACCAGAACAGGCGTTGTCGGGCGTTGTCGAGTGTGCTGCCGTGCGCGGCGCGCAGGGCTTTGTAGCCCGGTTCCAGGTCCATCAAATCATAGAAGCGCTCAACCAGGGCCTTGACGCGGTCCTCGCCGC
>NZ_JBFUBY010000381.1:0-3064 GCF_056405515.1 Polaromonas sp. P1_G2 | reverse complement strand
ACCTCAAGCTGTGGAAATGGCTGGGCGACGCGCGCGGCGGCCACGGCACCGACCACAAGCTGTCGAACCGCCAGTACGAGAACCTGCTGCGCGAGAACTACGTCAACATCCGCCGTSTGCGCGAGTGGCGCGACATCCATTCGCAGCTCCATACCGTGGTGGGCGAACAGAAATGGGTGCTCAATGACAAGCCCGCCAGCTATGAGCAGCTGCACTTGTCCATGCTCTGCGGCCTGCTCGGCAACATCGGCTGCAAGAGCGACGAGGAAGACTGGTACCTGGGTGCGCGCGGCATCAAGTTCTACCGCCATCCCGGCGCGCGCCTGAGCAAAAAGCCGGGCCGCTGGATCGTGGTTGCCGAACTGGTGGAAACCACGCGCCTGTTCGGCCGCGGCATCGCCAATATCGACCCGGCCTGGATAGAGCAGGTGGCCGGCCACTTGCTGAGCAAACAGCTGCTGGACCCGCACTGGGAGAAAAAAGCCGCCCAGGTGACGGCGCTGGAGCGCGCCACGCTCTACGGCCTGGTGGTCTACAACGGCCGGCGCGTGAATTTCGGCCGCGTCGACCCGGTGACGGCGCGCGAGATTTTCATCCGTGAGGCGCTGGTCGCCGGCAACTGGGACACCAAACTGCCTTTCCTGGCCGCCAACCTGAAGCTGATCCAGCAGGTGCAGGACCTGGAGCACAAGGCCAGGCGCCAGGACGTGCTGGTCGATGAWGAACTGATTTACGCCTTCTACGACCAGCAACTTCCGGCCGAGGTGCACAGCGGCRCAAGCTGCGAGCACTGGTACAAGGAAGAGTCTAAAAAGCAGTCCAAGCTTTTGTTGCTGACCCGCGAGGAGTTGATGCGCCACGAGGCGGCCGGCATCACCACGCAGTCTTTCCCCAAAACTCTGCGCATGGGCGGCGTGGACTGCGTGGTGACCTACCTGCACGAGCCCGGCGATGCGCGGGATGGAGTCACGGTTGATGTGCCGCTGTTTGCGCTTAACCAGGTCAATGAAGAGCGCTGCGAGTGGCTGGTGCCCGGCATGCTCAAGGACAAGGTGCAGGCGCTGATCAAGACCCTGCACCAGCGCCCGCGCTCGCGCCTGGTGCCCTTGCCCGACACGGCCGCCCGCATGACGGAGCAGCTGCTGCAGCCCGAGGTGTTCGGCAGCGGCTCGCTGACGGATGCGGTGCTCAAGCTGGTGCGCGACGCGACCTCGCTGGACGTCAAGCGCAACGACATGAAGCTGGACATGCTGCCACCGCACCTTTTCATGAATTTCCGCGTGGTCGACGAACACGGCCGGCAGCTGGGCGCGGGCCGCAACCTGGGCGCGCTCAAGGGCGAGCTGGGTTCGCAGGCGCGMGGTGCTTTCCAGGCGCTGGCCGGGCTCAAGAACCTGGCCAAGGCGCCCGAACCGGCTGCCGGTTCTGCACCCGACAGGCCTGCAGCCCAAGCCGGGCGCGCACAGGCGGCGCCTGAAAAAAAACCGGTCAAGGTGGCCGAGCGCTACACGGGCTGGAGCTTTGGCGAGCTGCCGGAACTCATGGAGATTCGCAAGGGCTCGCAGACGCTGATTGGTTTCCCAGCCCTCATCGACCTGGGCGATGCGGTGACCATCGAGGTGTTCGATGAGCCGGATGCGGCGGCGGCCAAACACCGCGCCGGCCTGCGCCGGCTGTTCGCACTGCAGATCAAGGATGCGCTGAAGTACCTCGAGAAAAACCTGCCCGAGCTGCAAAAAATGGCCACGGCCTACATGCTGGTGGGCCGCGCCGCCGACAACTCGGGCGGCGGCACGCTGGAGGAACTGCGCGAGCAGATCATCGAGGTCGCGCTGGACCGCGCTTTCCTGCTCGATCCGCTACCCACCAACGAGGGCGAGTTCAAGAGACGCATTGACGACGGCCGCGGCCGCCTGACCCTGATCGCCAGTGAAGTGGCGCGGCTGGCCGCGGGCATCCTCACCGAATTCGCGGTGGCCCAGCGCAAGATCAAGGACAGCAAAAACGCCGCTGAAGCCGCTGCGGACGCCGCCCAGCAACTGCAGCGTCTGGTGCCCAAGCGTTTCCTGACGGCCACGCCTTACACGCAACTGCAGCATTTCGCACGCTACCTGAAGGCCATCACCTTGCGTCTGGAGAAATGGCGCGCCGACCCGGCACGCGATACCACGCGCCTGGCCGAACTGCGGCCGCAGGAGCAGCGCTACTGGCGCCTCGTGGCCGAACGCAAGGGCGCGGTCGATGCGCGCATGCAGGAGTTCCGCTGGCTGCTGGAGGAACTGCGTGTGAGCTTTTTTGCGCAGGAGTTGCGTACGCCGCAGCCGGTCAGTATCAAACGGTTGGAGAAAGCCTGGGCTCAACTCAATAGTTGAGGTCAGGCTTCTTTAGCGTCTTCAGCGGACAAAAAAATGGCCTTGCAACGCAAGGCCATTTTTCCTGGGGAGATCGTTGACTAGATGCGTCCCATCAGCAGCAGGATGACGAGGATCAGCACCACGAGGCCGATACCGCCGCTGGGCCCGTAGCCCCAGCTGCGACTGTGGCCCCAGGTGGGCAGGGCGCCGACCAGGATCAGGATCAAGACAATCAGCAGGATGAGCGAAATGGACATTTGGAAGCACTCCTAGTTATTGATGTGCATTCATTCTTGTCCGGTACCGGGGGCGGACAAGCAGGAGGAGGGCGTGTCCAACCGTCGGCAAGCACTGACAGCCTGCGCCTACAGGCCTACCGCTGATCTATACGCTGGTTATAGCTTTGCCAGGCGCTGCAGCGCGGTGTTCAAGGTCTCGTCTTTTTTGGCGAAACAGAAACGCACCACGCGCTGGTCGAAGCCGTTGCCGTAAAAAGCCGACAGGGGAATGGCCGCGACGCCGATCTCGGTGGTCAGCCATTTGCAGAATTCGGCTTCGTCGAGGTCGCTGACTTCGGAGATGTCGACGCACTGGAAGTAGCTGCCTTCGCTGGGCAGCAGCTTGAAGCGTGTTTTGGCCAGGCCGTCCCGGAACAGGTCGCGCTTGCGCTGGTAGAAGGCCGGCAGGTCCAGGTAAGGCTGCTCGTCGGC
>NZ_JBFUBY010000380.1:0-3500 GCF_056405515.1 Polaromonas sp. P1_G2 | reverse complement strand
TGACCAGCACGTCAACACTGCCGGCCTGGCCGATGATGGACTGGATTGCGCGTTGGACGGAAGCGTCGTCGCGAACATCCATCTCGACAAGTTCGACACCAATGTGTTCGGCATATTGCGCACCACACAGGCGGTGCTTCCGCACATGCGCGCGCAAGGCTACGGCAGGATCGTCAATATCAGTTCCGTGCTCGGCTTTCTGCCCGCTCCCTACATGGGGCTTTATTCGGCCTCCAAGCATGCGGTGGAAGGGCTGTCCGAAACCCTGGACCATGAGGTGCGCCAGTTCGGCATCCGCGTCACGCTGGTCGAGCCAGCCTACACCAGGACCAGGTTCGAAGCCAGCTCGGCTCAGGCAAAGTCAAAAATCGCGGACTATGACCGTGAGCGCGAGCGGCCCGGCTTTAAAGGCACACGGCCGTGGGGTGGACCCGCGGCCCCATGGCAAGTTGTTCCAGAAAGACGAGCGGCGTTTGAGTGCTATCGCGGAGGCACCCGCCTCCGGGCCGCGACGGCCAGGCGCTGGGCCGCAAGCGGAACGAGGCGGGCGATCTCCGCATCGAACTCATGGATCTTCGCGCCGGCCTCCTCAATGGATTCGAAACGCAGCGGCGTGGGTACCGTCGGAACCCTCCAGAGATTGGGTTCGAGTACAAGCAGCCCCCCGTACTTCTGGGTGGGCCCGGGCGCCGTCTCGACCTCCGTCGAATTGAGGATGTACCGGATGCAGGGTGTGATCTGGTAGACCGTGCAGCTGCCCATGTCCAGCTTCAGATAGAAGGATGGCGGCTCTTTGGGAATCTTTGCCAGGTCTTCCAGTGTCGGCCGGTAGAAAGCGCGATCGTGGTTCAGGGCCCTGCGCTCGTAGGGCAGCGGGATCACCGTGGCGGTGATGCCCAGTTTGGAAAGCTCCTGGACCAGCGCGGCGACAAAGACCGGGCGATAGTCATTGGCGATCTTTTGTTCAAGAGCCTTCTGGTTCAAGGTCTCGTGGATGTAGTCCAGCTTGTGCTGCACCGCCAGCGAGCCCAGCATGACGGTTGCGAAGCCGGCCCCGACAATCGGGCTATCCGGGCTCACAGGAGGGGTGTACTCAAAGGGTGCTTTCTCGACGATCAGGTTGATCTGCGTGGTCCTGTCGTGTTCAAGCTGCTGGAACATGGGTGTCGCCGGTGCGCAGCCAGTGGCCAGCACCGCGCCGCAAGCCAGGCATAAGCCCGCCGCGATTCTGGATACCGCTTCTGAGAAAGCCTTCATGGATCGTCCCTCTGTGGATTGTTGTTGCTGCTGCCCAGGCGGTTGCTGCCGCTGAAACCTGGCGCAGCGCCAGTTTATCCAGGCGCGGGTGGCCGGTCGTCATCCAATTGAGGTAGGTGGCTGCACGTCCCGGCCCAGCGCCGCGTCAGATACCATCCGGGAAAGCATGGGAGATTGACATGCCAAATCGCCGCCACATGCATGAAAGGGAGTCATGACAACAGAGACCCAGGATGAGCCCACCGAAAAGCTGATTGGGTGGCGCTACTTCGCGCTGTGCGGATTGGCAGGCCTCGCACCTTATGGCCTGCTGATGGCATGCTTACCGCTCTTCGATCACTTCAATTGCAAGCTTTCCTGGCAGGCGGTATGTGATGGCCACGCGTGGGTGGCAGCCATGGCGAATGCGGTGACGGGATTTTCGTGGCTCGTCATGCTGACCTTTCCAATGAGCGTCATCTTTGTGATTGGCGGCCTGGCCATCAATGTCAATCGGTGGATCTTCAAGGGGCGGCGAAGATCCAAGCTTGGTGCTTAAGCCCTTGTTCTGCTTTTTACTGCAAGGATGCGCCCAAGCAGACGCCAAGTGCTGTTGATGTGAAGCCGGATGGACTGCCAAAACCTGAACGATTCATTCGATGCGTAAATCGGAGGAGGGCAGAGTAACCAACTCTAATAGCCAGCTGGATATCGGGCCTGCGCCTCACTCGTCGAATGCCTTGCCGATCTGCAGCCAATCCACAGAACGATGCCGACCTGGCAGAACTTCCGGGAGAACATGTCGGGCCAATCGCAACCCGCTTGCTGAGTTGGCGAACCACACCACCGCGTCTTTCGTTTCGAGGTTGCCCATCACGAATGCACGAAAGCCCGGATTATGTCCCCAATGGAAGAAGCAGCCTTCCGACGGCTCCAGGCCCCAACCGAGTCCCCAAGCCACGTCTTTTTCCTCTGCAGCATCTGAATTCAAGACGTCATCGACACCCTCTCTTGCTGCAATCACTGGTGTAAACCACCGCTTATGCATCGTCGATGACAGGCCGGTTCCACGAAGCGCCGCCTGCACGAAATGCGCGTAATCCGTCGCGGTCGTTAAAAGCGACCATGAGGCTGCCGCTTTGACTGGACGCCGCTTGGAGACAGCTTGTCCATTTAACTCTTGTCCTTGCGCGTGGTTGGACTCGAACCGGTCTTGCCAATTCAAACTGGAGTCGGCCATTCCGAATGCCTTGAAGACCCGGGTGCGGGCGAGCTCTTCCAAAGGACTATCCGTCAATCGTTCGATCGCTTGTTGCAGCCAACCAAATGCGCTGCTGCCATAGTTGAACCGCTCGCCAGGCGCGAAGTAGGTCTTCAGCGGTGTGCCTGCCCCTGCGATGTTAGGAAGCCCGCTTGAGTGGGTGAGCACATGCAGAGCGGTAATTGCCTTAGCTCGTTCATCGTCTGCCACAAAGCCTCCACAGATCAGATGAAGCGGTCGGTCAAGATCGAGCAACCCTTCCTCTGCCAGCTGAAGGGCAATAAAGGAAACCACTGGCTTCGTGAGGGATGCGGCTTCGAAAACGGTACGGCTGTTCACTGCGGCGCCATCGTGGGCGCCCCGAATCCCAACGGCATAGGTCGAAGCAATCTCGCCGGACCTCAACGTAGCCAGCGACAAGCCATGCGTTGCCTTCTGAACTCGGGACTCATGCAGAATTTTTTCGAGCATAGGTATGTTTATACGAGACGGCACCGCGACAGCCTGGTATTTAAGGCGTTTGAGTATCGCACCAGCGCTGTTCAGAGTGGAAGGCTGTAGTAACCCACGCCGCCGCGGCGGCCGCGTGCCTGTCGGAGCGATAAGCGCTTCACTTGACTAACGGTAAGGGGTGTTATCGRTCAAGTAGAAAGTGTCTTTCACTCTCCAAGTTTGCGGTCGACTTCTCCCCGCGGACTCTTGGGGAGCCGCTATGGCTCCAGTGCTTTCTTCATGTAGGCCACGTAGAAGCCCTGGACGAAGTTGTCGATGCGCCCGAACTCTTCATAGCCTTGCTTAAGGTAGAACGCGCGGGCTTGCCATTCGAAGGTGTTCAGCGTCGCATTGCGGGCGCCCAGCTCGCAGGCTTTCTGTTCCGCCGTTTCAAGCAGCCTGCGACCCACGCCCTTGTGACGCGCCCCCTCGTCCACGAACAGCAGCTCCACATTCAGCCAGTGCATGAATCGTCCACGAACAGCAGCTCCACATTCAGCCAGTGCATGAA
>NZ_JBFUBY010000379.1:0-3074 GCF_056405515.1 Polaromonas sp. P1_G2 | reverse complement strand
GTTCTGGTCTTCCTCGCCCACCTGGACATAGGCGAAGTAGCGCGACACGGGCAGCAGCTTGTTGACCAGCAGTTCACGGCAGCGCGCCGAATCCTGGTGCCAGTTATCGCCGTCCGAAGCCTGGGCGCCATAGATGTTCCAGTCGCCGGGCGGGTAGCGCTCCTGGATGATCTGGTGCATCAAGGCCAGCGCGCTGGACACCACGGTGCCGCCGGTTTCGGTGGACTGGAAAAATTCTTCTTCGGACACCTCGGTCGCCTGGGTGTGATGGCGAATGAAGATGACGTCGGTCTTTTCGTAATGTTTCCGGAGGAACAGGTACAGCAGGATAAAAAAACGCTTGGCGATGTCCTTGCGCGTTTCATCCATGGAGCCCGAGACGTCCATCAGGCAAAACATGACCGCCTTGGAGGTGGGCTGCGGCACCCTGACCCGGTTGCGGTAACGCAGGTCGAAAGGATCAAAAAAGGGGATGGTCTTGAGGCGCCGGCGAAGCGTGTCGATCTGCGTCCTCAGGGAAAGAATTTCGTCGGGCAGATCCGGCGCATCGCGCAGGGCCAGCGCCAGTTGCGCCTCCAGCTCGTGCACCTGCCGCCGCGTCTCCCCGCCTATGGCGATGCGCCGGCTGAGCGCGACGCGCAGCGAACGCACCACATGCAGATTGGTCGGCGTTCCGTCCGAGATGAAACCGGCGCGGCGGGATTTCCACTCAGGGGCATCGGGCAGAAGCTGGGTGCGTATGAGGTCGGGCAGCGCAAGGTCATCAAAAAAATACTGCATGAACTCTTCGCGCGTGATGCGAAAGACAAAGTCGTCCTCACCCTCGCCGTCGGGGCTGGCCTCGCCGCCCGAGCCGCCACCGCCGCCGCCCTTGGGCCGCGCGATGCGGTCGCCGCGCACGTATTCGCGGTTGCCGGGGTGCACGGTCTCACGCGTGCCGCCGGTGTGCCCAAACACGGGCTGGTAGACGTCGCGCCGCGGCACGGTGACGTCTTCTCCCTGCTCGATGTCGTGGATGCTGCGGCCCGCGACGGCACGGCGCACGGTATCGCGTATCTGCTCGCGGAAGCGGCGCAGAAACCGCTCGCGGTTGCCGATGGACTTGTTCTTTCCCGACAAGCGCCTGTCAATGACTTGCTGGAGCACGGTGATCTCCGGTCACATACACATGACGCGCCCGCCACGGCGCGCCGCGGGCCTCAGGAACTCTTGCGTACACGCAGGTACCAGTCGCACAACAAGCGGACCTGCCGCGTGGTATACCCCTTGGCGACCATGCGGTTGACGAAATCCTCGTGTTTTTGCTGCTCGTCCGCGCTGGCCTTGGCATTGAAGGAAATCACCGGCAACAGGTCTTCGGTGTTCGAGAACATTTTTTTCTCGATCACGGTGCGCAGCTTTTCGTAGCTGGTCCAGACCGGGTTCTTGCCCGCGTTGTTGGCCCGCGCGCGCAGCACAAAATTGACGATCTCGTTGCGGAAGTCTTTCGGGTTGCTGATGCCGGCAGGTTTCTCGATTTTTTCGAGTTCGGCATTGAGCGACGAGCGGTCAAAGATTTCCCCGGTATCGGTGTCGCGGTATTCCTGGTCCTGGATCCAGAAGTCGGCGTAGGTCACGTAGCGGTCGAAAATATTCTGCCCGTACTCCGAATACGACTCCAGGTAGGCGGTCTGGATTTCCTTGCCGATGAACTCGGCGTAACGCATGGCCAGGATTTCCTTGATGTAGGCCAGGTACTTCTGCTCGGTTTCGGGCGGGAACTGTTCGCGCTCGATCTGCTGCTCCAGCACATACATCAGGTGCACCGGGTTGGCCGCGATTTCGGTGGAATCGAAGTTGAACACCTTGGACAAAATCTTGAAGGCGAAGCGCGTCGAGATTCCGTTCATCCCCTCATCGACACCCGCGTAGTCGCGGTATTCCTGGTAGCTCTTGGCTTTCGGGTCGGTGTCCTTGAGGTTTTCGCCGTCATACACCTGCAGCTTGCTGAAGATGCTGGAACTCTCGGGTTCCTTGAGGCGCGTCAGCACGGCGAACTGCGCCATCATCTTCAAGGTGCCGGGCGAGCAGATGGCGTTATGCAGCGACGAGTTGTGGATCAGCTTTTCATAAATCTTCACTTCTTCCGAAACGCGTAGGCAATATGGAATCTTGACGATGTAGATCCGGTCCAGGAAAGCCTCGTTGTTCCTGTTGTTCTTGAACGCCTTCCACTCGCTTTCGTTGGAGTGCGCCATCACGATGCCGTCGAAGGGAATCGCGCCAAAGCCTTCGGTGCCCTTGAAGTTGCCCTCCTGGGTGGCGGTCAGCAAGGGGTGCAGCACCTTGATCGGCGCCTTGAACATCTCGACAAATTCCAGCAGGCCCTGGTTGGCCAGGCACAATCCGCCTGAATAACTGTAGGCGTCCGGATCGTCCTGGGCATAGGTTTCCAGCTTGCGGATGTCGATCTTGCCGACCAGCGAAGAAATGTCCTGGTTGTTTTCGTCGCCGGGCTCGGTCTTGGAAATCGCGCACTGCTTCAGGATGGAAGGGAAACGCTTGACCACGCGAAAACGTCGGATGTCGCCGCCGTATTCCTCAAGGCGCTTGACGGCCCATGGCGACATCACCCGCTGCAGGTAGCGCGGCGCAATGCCGTACTGGGTTTCGAGCAAGGGAGCGTCCTCGGCATTGTTGAACAGGCTGAGCGGCGACTCGTTGACGGGCGAACCCTTCAAGGCATAAAAAGGCACTTGCTCCATCAGCTGTTTGAGCCGCTCGGCGATCGACGACTTGCCTCCGCCAACGGGGCCCAGCAAATAAAGAATCTGCTTTTTCTCTTCCAGGCCCTGCGCGGCATGGCGAAAGTAGGAAACCACCTGCTCGATGGGGTCCTCAAGGCCGTAGAAGTCGCGAAATGCCGGGTAGATCTTGATGATCTTGTTGCCGAACAGGCGCGACAGACGCTGGTCATGCCGGGTGTCCAGCAGTTCGGGTTCGCCGATCGCGGCGAGCATGCGCTCGGCCGCGGTGGCGTAGACGAGAGGACTGCGCTTGCAGGCATCGAGGTAGTCCTCGATGGACAGTTCCTC
>NZ_JBFUBY010000378.1:0-3074 GCF_056405515.1 Polaromonas sp. P1_G2 | reverse complement strand
GTTCTTGAGAGAAAAAACCTGGTTGGCATGCACTTTTTTGGGTACCTTTTTTAAGGATAATTTTCCTTTTTTATTAGACTGCACCGGTGATTCTTCCAGGGATAAGTTCTGGGTACCGATAGGTCTGGCAAGGTGCATGTAGTATCGGGAACCGGCTTGGCCCCGAATTGTGGCATCAGCAATTCGCTCGGTGTCCGCATCGGTCATATTCCTGCGAGCAACCAGAGAACGCACTTTTTGCTCCGGATACCGCAAATCTCCACGTCGACCGCTCCATTTCTTTTTGACCAGAGCCGTCGGATCCTTCAAGCGCCCTGATCGGAGCCTCATACCTCCGGATAGATCCTCTCCGCCCTCCAACTCTTCGGAGGACTGCATGTCACCGTAAGGGGCCTCTCCATCCTGAAGCTCTTCCAGGTTCCTTTTAGGCACAGGAAATCTTTCGTAGCGGGTTTTTCAAGGCGCTTAACTCTTTTGGACGGACAACGCTCTGATCTGATAACCACACCCATCCAGACTCATGGGTGTCATCGCGATCGCTACTGAATTCAGGCCAAGCTGCAGATAGTCGTGGTATTCAATGGACGAGAAGTCAAGGTCACGAAGTGCGAGTTTCAGGAGATTACCTTCGCCACCTTCTCCCTCGTATGCGTCAACATACTTCGTGACTACATTGCTTGCGTCACCATTGAAAACGAACGAAAGCATGACCCCAGTGGAACTTGTTTTCCATTGTTTTATATAAAGCGTGTATTCATCCACCCAATCCAGAACTTTAAAATAAAGCGTGATTTCGTACGGCTCTTGAGAGCCGGCATCCCAATCAGCGGTGATGCTGGTTTGCGATACGGAAAAACCAGACTCATCCCCTGTATCGAGAACCATCAAATCATTGGTGGATGAAATTATCTTGAAGTCCGCGGGCAGTTTCACCGAGGAGGCTGGTGAAGGAGGCGTCACCGGCGGGATGAACTTATTTGGCAAAAACCCGACGATGGCAGTGTCGCTATTTTTTCCAATTGGATCCAAGCCCATGACATTGAGGTCAATCGTCACCGAGGGAGTTACGTAGGCGCCTGATGCGTCAAGGGCCTGCAAAGCTCTTGAAGTGGAGTCCATGTATACCTTTGGGACGTAGATTTCATCCCCATTGGCGTCCGGCTGGCCGGCATCCTCCAGAGCATGACTTGCTGAGTAATAGTCCACAGGGCTATTGACGATGATTTCGGTCGACGCCGTATAGTCAATATAGACGCGCCATTGGGACTTCATGACAAAGTTGAGCCCGAAATATGACAACTCACTTGGCGGATATAGAAACGAACCGTCATACAGTTGAGACTGCATCGTGGACGAGATATACATCTCAACCTGATTGTCGTTGCTGGGGTTGTTTTTGCCGGACATTGCATAACGGCATTCGATGGCGTTCCACGGATATTCCTGTCCGAAGACCCACGTCGGACAGTCAGCGCTGGGGTCAATGACGGCATAGGATCCCCAGTCTTTGATGCTCATTGATGCTGAATTGGAGGCCTCGTTCGACACCGAGGCATCGCTCCCCGATGAGTTCGACTTATCCGATGTAGAGGTGGTTGTTCTGCTGTGATCGCGCGCGTAGCTGGCAGATCCGTCGCCACTGCTGGCGGCTGACACCGAGACGGAAGTTCCGTAGGTAGTGGATTGCGAATATGACGACCCCGTTGTTGAAGTAACCGATGTCGCTTTTCCGCTCGTGTCGGCCAGGGATTGACTTTGTTGAACCGCCGTATTCACGGTCTGCGGCGAGTAATCCAGAAGATTGAGGGTCAGGCCTTCTGTCGTTCCCCGGACCTCCACGGACGAAGAAACCAGTGCAGGGTAGTCCTCGAATTGTTCCAATGATGGATCACTCACCGGATCCGGATTCATTTTCGAATTTGAGACGTTTTTCAACAAAACACGTTGGGTACATGTAAGAAGAAACTGCTGATTTGTTGGCTGGCTGACGAAACTGGTTGTTGATACCAGAACGTCGTTGTATAGCGCTACCGTGTACTCGAGTGAAAGTATGCCGATCGGCGTCTTGTCCAGGTACAAAGAGAGGTACTGCGTGAAGGAATAGGGATCTTGTTGTTTGAACAAAGCAATCTCCAAAGTGATGACGTGGGCGAATAAGCGGATGGGCGAACGAACGGCTGGATAAGCATCACCAGCCAGGCATCACTAGCGGGGTATTACGGGCAGCATAAAAGCCGTTGCCCCAGGTGTGGGATTCCCGCCTCTTACTTGCTGATCCACGCGATACCAATTGCCTTTGGGCACTGGCATTAAAAAGGAGTTGTATGCCAGCCAACGATTTTTTCCCCAGTTCACCGAGGAGCCAACATACTGCGTCATCGCTTCCGGTGACGGGCCAAAGCTCCCCCACATCTTCATGTTTCCGTCAGCTGGTCCGGCAGAAGCTACATTGCCGATGACAAACAAATCGTTTGCCGCTTGATAAGCAAGTCCAGTTGATAGCGGTGTATAGCCACCTTGAAAAACGGTATTGTTAAAGCCCAGCCAGAACAAAGCGGCATTCGCTCCGGCGGTATTGCCGCCCCCTTGATAGTCTTGCCAACTCACCTCGATCACCGAGCTGGAACACACCGGCAAGCAAAATGAATTGCTGCCCATATAGACATCGGTTCCATAGATCTCGGATGCGGCCGCGATATTTCCGGATGACCCTGTCGGCGCCTTGATCTTGGCGATCATCTGCGTAATACCAGAGTTGCCTGTTATGTATCCCACCAAAAAGCCATCCCCAGGCGCAGTCCAGGCACCACCGTTTATGCAAGGAGCCAGATTGTTGGCGCCGCTGCCCGAAGCAAAGGAAGAGGGAGGAGCAACGCCGCTGGGAAAGGTTACTTCGAAGTAGAACACTTGCGGGTTTGACGTAACACCGTCACCAGCCATACTGAGAGTCCAATCACAGGTTTGATTGATTGGCACCGGCATCGTTGCACTGTTCAGCGTAATGTAGTCATTTTTATTTTTATAAAATTGAACCGACGCAACCGTCCGCAGCGTGTCCGGAGTGGGTCCAGTGC
>NZ_JBFUBY010000377.1:0-3085 GCF_056405515.1 Polaromonas sp. P1_G2 | reverse complement strand
CAAGCCCAGCATCGCCGTGTGGTGGTCGTCCGGCGCACAGCACGCCCAGCTCATGAAGGACGGCGAGGTCGACATGGTCACCGGCTGGAACGGCCGCTTCGACGTGGTCGCCAAGGACGGCGCCAAGGTGGCCTATACCTTCAACCAGGCCCTGCTCGACTACGACTGCTTCGGCATTCCCAAGGGCGCGCCCAACAAGGCCCTGGCCGTGAAGTTCCTCAATGAGATCAGCAAGCCGCAATACCAGGCCGAATTCACCAAATACATCACCTACGGGCCGACCAACAAAAAAGCCTACGACGGCCCGGCCATCCCCGCGGCTTATGCCAGGACCCTGCCCTCCTACCCGGACAATGCGGCAAAGCAACTGGTCATCGACCTGAACTGGTATACCAAAAACGAAGCGAGGGCTTCCGAGCTGTACCAGAACATGCTGACCGAGTAAAAAGGCAAGGCGTGGCGGCCGGCGCCGGCGCGAACCTGTGAGCAACCGAAACGAAGACCAGAACAAAGAGAAGGCGGATTCATGAGCAACAAGTCGTCGCTGCCCATCACCCTCCGGCAAGTGACCAAGCGTTATGGCTCCGCCTATGCCCTGGACCACGTCGACCTGGATATCCGCAGCGGCGAATTCCTCACGCTGCTGGGCCCATCAGGCTCGGGCAAGACAACGCTGCTGACGGTGCTGGCCGGCTTCACCCGGCCCGACAGCGGCAGCCTCAGGTTCGGCGAGACCGAGGTGATTTGCATGCCGCCGCAAAAGCGCGACGTGGGCATGGTGTTCCAGAACTACGCCCTGTTCCCGCATATGACGGTGGCCGGCAACGTGGGTTTTCCGCTCAGGCTGCGCGGCGTCAAGCGCGAAGAGATGGCGCGCCGCGTGGAGCATGCACTGGAGATGGTGCGCCTGGGCGGCTATGGCGAACGCGGTGTGCACCAGCTCTCGGGCGGGCAGTGCCAGCGAGTGGCCCTGGCGCGCGCCATGGTGTTCGAGCCGCGCATCATGCTGATGGACGAGCCGCTGTCGGCCCTGGACAAACAGCTGCGCGAACACATGCAGATCGAGCTGCGCCAGCTGCACGACAAGCTGGGCATGACCACCGTATACGTCACCCATGACCAGCGAGAGGCCCTGACCATGTCCGACCGGGTCGCCGTGATCAACGGCGGCCGCATCGTGCAGCTCGACACGCCGCGCGCACTGTACGAGCGCCCGGCGAATCGCTTTGTGGCGGAATTTATCGGCGAGTCGAGTTTTGTACCCGTCGCCGTGCGCGAAGGCAGGGTGATGCTGAACGGCGCGGCGCTCACGGTAGCTTCCCACCCCGGCGGCGACGGGCCGCGTTTGCTGATGCTGAGGCCCGAGCGCCTGAAGATCCTGGCCGGCGGCATGGGCGCGGGCATGAACATCCTCAACGCCCGCGTGCAGGCCACCGTCTACCAGGGCGACAGCTCGCTGGTACAGGCGGCCCTGGCCGACGGCAGCGTGGTCAGTGTGCGTGGCGCCTCGGGCAGCAACGCCGGCCATGCCTGCCCCGGGGCCGGCGACATGATCGCGCTGGGCCTTGCCGTTGACGACACCGTGCTGTTGCCGCGGGAAGGCGCAGCATGAACACCGCGCCGGACCCGGCGCCGAACGCCGAAGCGCTCAGGGGCAGCCGGCGCCGCGAGCGCATGGCCTTGCTGTCGCTGGTATCTCCCGCCGTGCTGCTGGTCACCGTGATCATGGTGCTGCCCGTGGGTTGGCTGTTTTACCTTTCGGTGCTGTCCGACGCCGGCACTTTCAGCCTGGAGCACTACCGGCGCATGTGGGAACAACCCTCCTACGCGCGCACCTTCTGGGTCACCTTCCAGGTCAGTTTCCTGACCACCGGCATCTGCATCCTGCTGGCTTACCCGCTGGCCTATTTCCTCTCGGAACTTCCCAAGCGCGCGGCCAATCTCTGCATGATCGCGGTGCTGTTGCCGCTATGGACCTCGCTGCTGGTGCGCACTTACGCATGGCTGGTGCTGCTGCAGCGGCGCGGCCTCATCAACGGCTGGGGGATGGAATTGGGCCTGTGGAACGAGCCGCTGGAACTGGTGCACAACCTGACCGGCACGCTGATCGGCACGGTGCACGTGATGCTGCCCTTCATCGTTCTACCCCTATATGCCTGCATGCGCGGCATCAACCGCGACTACCTCAAGGCCGCGGCCAACCTGGGCGCATCACCGACGCGGACCTTCTGGCAGATCTTCTTCCCGCTGTCCATGCCCGGCCTGGTGACCGGCTCGCTGATCGTCTTCATCCTCTGCCTGGGTTTTTACATCACGCCCGCGGTGCTGGGCGGTGGCAAGGTCATCATGGTGTCCAGCCGCATAGCCAACGACATCGAGATCTTCTTCAACTGGGGCGCCGCCAGCGCGCTGGGCGTGGTGCTCCTGGTGCTGACGCTGCTGCTCATCCTCGCGGCTTCGCGCCTGGTCAAGCTCGAAGACGCCTTGCGCGACAGGGGGACGTGATGAAAAGCAATTGGCTGCGCCGGCCCGTCACCGAAACCCAGATCAGCCGCGGCGGCCGGCTGTGGCTTTACGTCATCGCGGCGCTGGTCATGATCTTCCTGGTCATGCCCACGCTGCTGGTCATCCCCATGAGTTTTTCCAACTCGCAGTACCTGGAGTTTCCGCCCCGGCAATGGTCGCTGCGCTGGTACCAAAGCTACTTCAGCTCGGCCTCCTGGATGCAGGCCACCGCCACCTCGCTCAAAGCCGGCGTGCTGACGGCCCTGGTCGCCACGCCGCTGGGCACCATGGCGGCCTACGGCCTGCTGGTCTCGCGCTTACGCCACGCCGGGCTGTTGACCCTGCTGCTGCTCACGCCCATGGTGGTACCCGTCATCCTGATCGGCATCGGCGTGTTCTACGCCTACGTCAAGCTGCAGCTCGTCAACACGCTGACGGGGCTGGTGCTGGCCCACAGCATGCTGKCCATCCCGGTGGTCATGATGGTGGTCAGCTCGGCCCTCAAAACCTTTGACCTCAACCAGGAGATGGTGGCGCGCAGCCTGGGCGCCTCGCGGCTCGAGGCCTTCCGGCTGGTGAC
>NZ_JBFUBY010000376.1:0-3090 GCF_056405515.1 Polaromonas sp. P1_G2 | reverse complement strand
GGGCTGCACGGTCACGTTAAAGCTCATATTCGGTATCCTTGCGGTATCTGTTCTCGACTCGGCCGGTTTTCCCGGCAACCCCCCAATTTTGCCCTCAAACCTGAATCCCCTAGGCGCTTTGCCTTTCCGTTTCCGCCGGGAGCGGATTTTGGTCGTCGGCTGCGGCGACGTGGGCTTGCGCGCCGCCCGGCAACTGCCGCGCAACGCCAGGCTGATGGCGCTCACGTCTTCTCCCGCGCGCGCGCCTGARTTGCGGGCCCGCCGCATCACGCCCCTGCAAGGCAACCTGGACGACGGCGCCTCGCTGCGCCGGCTGGCCGGCCTGGCCACCCGGGTGTTGCACCTGGCGCCGCCCCCCAATGACAAACCCGACGAGCGCAAAGACCCGCGCACCTTGGCCCTGCTGCGCGCCCTGCGGCTGCGCAGCCTGCCGCGCTCCCTGGTCTACGCCTCCACCAGTGGGGTCTACGGCGACTGCGGCGGTGAATGGGTGCGCGAAACCCGGCCCTTGAGCCCCCACACGCCGCGCGCCGCGCGCCGTGTGCATGCCGAGGCGCATGTGCGGCTGTTCGGCCGGGCCACCGGCACCCGCGTGCACCTGCTGCGCATCCCGGGCATTTACGCGCCCGACCGCGAAGGCGGCACGCCGCGCGGCCGGCTGCTCAAGGGCACGCCGGTGCTGCGCGCGGAAGACGACGTCTACACCAACCACATCCATGCCGACGACCTGGCCCGCGCCTGCCTGGCGGCGCTGTGGCGCGGCAAGCCGCAGCGCGCGAGCAACGCCAGCGACGACACCCAGCTCAAGATGGGCGATTACTTCGACCTGGCCGCCGATCTCTATGGTCTGCCGCGGCCGCCGCGCCTGGCACGCGGCAGCGCCCATGAAGAACTGCCTGCCGTGCTGTTGAGCTTCATGAGCGAATCGCGCCGGCTCGACAACAGCCGCCTGAAGCGGGAATTGCGGCTTCGCCTGCGCTACCCGACGGTGGAAATCGGCCTGCGCGGTCACTGAAAAACGCCGGATTGGCGCGCGGCAAACCCATCGGTCCGGCAAGTTGCTTCCTTGGGTGTATGTTTTTTACAACATTCATATTTGTGAATGTTGTTACAAAAGAAGTAACTATTTGAAACTTGAAGGCTTCACTTGGAGCCGTTTCTATTAACCGTTAAAAGATCTTTTTTTGCACTGATCTGCGGTGATTCCATTCTGCATACCATCACTTTGACGGCCCTCTCCAGCAATCGGCTGAAAAAAGGGTTTTTGCGGAGTGTGAAAAATGCACAAAAAAAATTCGAGGGGCAGTGCACCAAAGACTGCGGAATTTGTAACAAATATTGGCTGGCGGGTGTTTCCCGCCGCTCCGCCGGTCCCTGATGGATTGAGCCGGAACGCCAGTCGCGCGGCGGGCAGATGGACCTTGCGCAAACCCGTCACCGCCGTTCTGCTGCTCGGCGCCGCAACGGCGCAGGCCGGGCCGGTGGACGGCCAGGTCACCTCTGGTACCGCCAGCATCTCCCGGAACGGCTCCGCCACCACCATCACCCAGTCCAGCCAAAACGCTTCCCTGAACTGGAAAAGCTTCAACGTCGGCGCGCAGGAAAGCGTCAACTTCGTGCAACCCTCGGCCAGTGCGATCGCGGTCAACCGCATCCTGGACACCCACGGCAGCCAGATCCTGGGCCAGCTCAACGCCAACGGGCAGGTCTACCTGATCAACCCCAACGGCATCCTGTTCGGCGCCGGCGCGCAAGTCAACGTGGGCGGGCTTGTGGCGTCGACACTGGATGTCAAGGATGCGGACCTCGGCGGCGGCAAGCGCAGCTTCAGCGGCGCGGGCACAGGCAGTGTGGTGAACCAGGGCAGCATCAATGCCGCCACGGGCGGCTATGTCGCACTGATCGGCAATACCGTGCGCAACCAGGGAAGCATCAATGCCGCCAAGGGCACTGTGGCATTGGCGGCCGGCAGCGCCGCCACCCTGACATTTCAGGGCAACCAGCTGCTCAAGATCGAAGTGGACCAGAGCGTTCTCAACAGCCTGGCCGAGAACGGCGGGTTGATCCTGGCCGACGGCGGGCAGGCGCTCATGAGCGCCGGCGCCAGGGATTCCCTGCTGGCCAGCGTGGTCAACAACAGCGGGGTGATCCAGGCGCGCACCGTGGAAAACCGCAGCGGCACCATCATCCTGCTGGGCGGCATGGCCGCCGGCACCGCCAATGTTGCGGGCACGCTGGACGCCTCGGCGCCCAACGGCGGCAACGGCGGCTTCGTTGAGACCTCGGGCGCGCAGGTGAACATTGCCGGCGGCGCCCGGATTTCCACGGCGGCCTCCGCCGGCAACAGCGGCACCTGGCTGATCGACCCGGTGGACTTCACCATCGCCGCCTCGGGCGGGAACATCACCGGCGCGACTCTGGGTGCCAACCTGGGCGCGGGCAACGTTGTCATCCAGAGCAGCAGCGGGAACACGGGCACGGCGGGCGATGTCAACGTCAACGACGTGGTGAGCTGGAGCGCCAACCAACTGACGCTTAACGCGCAGAACAACATCAACATCAATGCCAACCTCAATGCTTCGGGTACGGGCAAGCTGGCGCTGGAATACGGCCAGGGCACGACCAGCGGTACCGGCAACACTTACACCGTCAACAACGGCGCGAAAGTCAATCTGCCGGCGGGCAACAACTTCAGTACCAAACGAGGCAGCACCGGCGCCACCCTCGCGTATACCGTCATCACCGACCTGGGCGCCGCGGGCAGCACCACCACCACCGACCTGCAGGGGATCAGCGGCAATCTCGGCGGGCGCTATGTGCTGGGCGCCGACATCAATGCCGCGCCCACCAGCACCTGGAACAGCGGCGCGGGATTCGCACCGATTGGAACGGGAAATGTCAGCTGCACCCCCAACTGTTTTTACGGCACTTTTGACGGCCTGGGCCACACCATTACCGGCCTCACGATAGATCGCACGACCCGGTTCACCGGCCTGTTTGGTTCCACCGGCTCGACCAGCGTCATCCGCAATGTGGGACTGGTAGGCGGTTCAGTCAAGAGCACCGACAGCGACACGGGCCCGCTGGCAG
>NZ_JBFUBY010000375.1:0-3090 GCF_056405515.1 Polaromonas sp. P1_G2 | reverse complement strand
GTGCTCGAGCCAAGCGGGGTCCGGCTAAACTCGCTTCGCTCAGACAACGCCGGCCCTGATCCGCTTGTCTCTGCGCTCCTCGGCCCAGCCAGGACGGGGCAAGCGGGATCGGGAGCGGGAACCGGATATCCGGGCTCTTAGAAAGGCGTGTCGCCTTCAATCGTGGTGCGGTAGAGCTTGCGGCGCAGGTGGTCGGGCGTGCCTGCTGCGAGGTGGGTGACGGACCGGTTGTCCCAGAAGACCATGTCGTGCGGTTGCCATTGGTGGCGGTAGATGAGTTCAGCGCGTGAGGTGTGCTCGAACAGTTCGCTCAGCAGCGCGGTGCTTTCGTCCTCGGGTATGTCGAGGATGCGGGTGGTGAAATGTTCGCTGACGAACAGCGCCTTGCGGCCGTTCTCGGGGTGGGTGCGGACCACCGGGTGGACCACCGGCTTGACCTCTTCAACCTGTTCCTGCGTGAGCTTGGGGCGCCAGGGGTTGCGGCTGCGCAGTTCTTCGTATTTGGCGAGGTAGGTGTGTTCGGCGCGCAGGCCCTCAACGGCGGTCTTGAGGGCGGCGGGCAGGGTGTCCCAGGCGGTGTGCTGGTTGGCGAACAGGGTGTCGCCGCCTTCGGCGGGCAGTTCCTGCGCATGCAGCAGCGAGCCCAGGCTGGGTTTGTCTTTGTACGAAAGGTCGGAGTGCCAGAAATGGCCGGCGTCGCCCAGGCCTATGGGCTCGCCGTTTTCCTTGATGTTGGAGACGATCAGGATTTCCGGGTGGTTCTGCAGCTGGAAGTTTTTCAGCACGTGGATTTGCAGCGGGCCGAAGCGGCGGCTGAAATCGACGTGCTGCTGCGGCGTGATGCGCTGGTCGCGGAACACCAGTACGTGGTGGTCCAGGTGGGCGCGGTGGATGCGGCTGAAGTCGGCGGGGCTGAGCGGTTTCGAGAGATCCAGGCCCAGCACTTCGGCGCCCAGCGGGGCATCAAACGGCCGGATCTCGATGGAGGAGGGGGTGTGCTGTGTTGTTGCGGCCGCATTTGCGCGGTCGTCCGGAGCCAAAGTCGCTGACATCTTCACCTTTCTTGTTCATGCCTGTGCCCGTGAGCGGGGACAAGCGCTGAGTGTAGGGACACGCCGGCCTAAAGTGAACTACTTGTTCGTCATTAAATAATTACCGGGCGGATGTGGTGCACGCATTTGGGAGAGCCATGAAAAAAGCCCGCATATGCGGGCTTTGTTTGGTGCGCGATGCACCAGGCTCAGGCGGCCAGGGCGGATTTTTCCTGGTTTGCCGCGGGCGCTTGCGTGTGCGTCACGATTTCAATCTGCGCTGCGGACAGCGCGGCGGCCTTGGCGGCTTCGCCCATGGCCAGGCCTTCGGCGCGCACAAAACGCACGTCGGTGATGCCGAAGAAACCGAACACCACTTTCAGGTAGCTCTCCTGGTGTTCCAGGGCCGTCATGGCTTCGCTGGTCGAATACACGCCGCCGCGGGCCGAGGCCACGATCACGGTCTTGCCGCCGGCCAGGCCGACAGGGCCTTTTTCGGTGTACTTGAAGGTGCGGCCGACTTGCGCGATGCGGTCGATCCAGGCCTTGAGCTGGCTGGGAATCGCGAAGTTGTACAGCGGTGCACCCACCACGATCACGTCGGCCGCCAGGAACTGGCTCACCAGCGCTTCGGACACGGCGTTTTCGCGCTTCTGCACGTCGCTAAAGGCGGTGTCGGCAGGCATGCGGAAACCTAGCGATTCGGCCGAGAGGTGGGGCGGCGTGTCGGCGGCCAGGTCCAGATAGCTGACTTCGGTGCCGGGGTGGCCGGCGCGCCAGGAGGCCACGATTTGCGCGGTGAGCTGGCGGGAAACCGAGTTGCCGCCCAGGATGCTGGAGTCGATGTGGAGAAGCTTGCTCATGATGGGATTCCTTGATGAAAGAGTTGTTGAATCAGGTTTTCAGGCCGTATTCACCTTGAATCGCAGCCATGGATAGATTGTGCGGATGAGTCGATTGATTGATAAGTCGGTAAAATTGCGATAGATTGTTCTACCTGCAGGACAATGGTTGCCATCAAGGGCAATAACTCAGCCCATTCAGGCAGGTATCCACGGAAGGACGGCACCCCATGCAAGACCTCAACGACATGCTGTATTTCGCCGAAGTGGTGGAGCGGGGCGGCTTTGCCGCGGCCGGCCGCGCGCTGGGCCTGCCCAAATCCCGGCTGTCGCGCCGTGTGGCCGAGCTGGAGTCAAGGTTGGGCGTGCGGCTTTTGCAGCGCACCACGCGCAAGCTGTCGCTCACGGAAGTCGGCGAAATTTATTTGCGCCATTGCAGCACCATGCGCGACGAAGCGTTGGCCGCCTCCGAAGCCGTGGCGCAAATGCAGGTCGAGCCGCGCGGCACCCTGCGCATCACCTGCCCGGTGACGCTGGCGCAGGGCTCGGTGGGCTACCTGGTGCCGCGCTATATGGAGCTGTACCCACAGGTACGCATCGACATGCGCGTGACCAACCGCGTCATCGACCTGGTGGAGGAGGGCATAGACATCGCGCTGCGCGTGCGCCCAACACTGGAAGACAGCGGCAGCCTGGTGATCAAGAACCTGGGCTCCGGCGGCGGCCACCTGCTGGCCAGCCCGACCCTGCTGCAGCGCCAGGGCCGGCCCGAGAAACCCGAAGACCTGCTCAAGCTCGACACCGTGTCCATGTCCTGGGCCGACGGGCGCTCGTCCTGGCGGCTGTTGGGCCCCGGCGGAAAGGAGTTCGTGCTGCATCACCAGCCGCGCTACGTCGCTGACGACCTGCAGACCTTGAAGCTCGCGGTGCTGGCCGGCACCGGCATGACTTTTTTACCCGACTCCATGAGCGCGGCCGAGCGGCAGGCCCAGTTGCTGGTGCCCGTGCTGCCGGACTGGGCGCTTCCCGCCGGCGTGGCGCATGCGGTATTTACTTCACGGCGTGGGCAGGTGCCGGCGGTTAGGAGTTTTCTGGATTTTTTGGGGGAGAGGATGAGAGGGGATTCTTTGGTTTGAGGTTTTGGCCTCAAAGGCCAGTTAGCTAGTGGTTGTTCGGCGTTTGTGGTTTTGCTGAGATTTGCTGGCCGGGGGTAGCCC
>NZ_JBFUBY010000374.1:0-3096 GCF_056405515.1 Polaromonas sp. P1_G2 | reverse complement strand
TCAGGCCACGCAAGACCCTTGGCTGGAAAAGCCCTGCCGAGGTCTTCTTTAACAACAAGGCCATGCGAGACGCTGGCCTTATTCCGACTGTTGCACTTGGGGTTTGAATCCGCCGTGACTTTCTTTTGGCGAAGCAAAAGAAAGTTACTTGCCGCCGGGCAACCCCAGGCCAGCAACCCTCAGCAAAGAGCGCGAAGGCCGGAGCAAGAACCGGCCCTAACTCCCCGGCCAGGCCAGCTTCCCCACCACATCCACATGCGTAAGGTACACCCGCAAATCAAACTCATACTGGTGATACTGCGGCTCCATATGCGTACACAACTGGTAGAAAGCCTTGTCATGGGCTTTCTCCTTGATGTGGGCCAGCTCATGCACAGTGATCATGCGCAGAAACTCCACGGGCACGTCCTTGAAGAGCGTGGCGACGCGAATCTCGCGTTTGGCCTTGAGCTTGTTGCCCTGCACGCGTGACACGGTGGTGTGGGTGCCCAGCGCATGCGCGATCACGTGGAGCTTGCTGTCGAAGGTCACCTTGGACAGCGGCTCGGAGCTGCGCAGGAAATCGTTCTTGAGATCCATCACGTAGTCGTAGAGCGCCTTGTCGGTCCGCACGCCGTGACCTTGGGGGTACTTGGCGAGCAGCACCTCACCCAGCCGATCCTGATCCAGCAATTGCTGAACCTGGGTTCGCAGGTTTTCCGGATAGCCGGAAAGGTATTTCAAGGGAGAGGCATTGGCCATCAGGGATTCAGGCCGGGTGCCTCACGGTTGCGCTTCAGGCCTCGCGGCGTAGCGCAGGGAACAAAATCACGTCGCGAATGCTGGGGCTGTCGGTCAGCAGCATCATCAAGCGGTCAATCCCCACACCACAGCCGCCGGTGGGAGGCATGCCGTATTCGAGGGCGCGCACGAAATCGTGGTCGTAGAACATGGCTTCGTCGTCGCCGCTGTCCTTGGCCGCGACTTGCGCGTTGAAGCGGGCGGCCTGCTCTTCGGCGTCGTTGAGTTCGCTGAAGCCGTTGCCGAATTCGCGGCCGGTGATATAGAGCTCAAAGCGCTCGGTGACCTCGGGCCGGCTGTCGTTGGCGCGCGCCAGCGGGGAGATTTCCGTTGGGTGCTCCATGATGAAGGTCGGCTGCCAGAGTTTTTCTTCGACCAGCTCCTCGAAGTACAGCACCTGCAGGCTGGCCAGCGAGCGGGTCGAAAGGCGGTCTTTTTCCTCATTCATGCCCAGCTTTTTGAGGGCATTGATCAGCCACACGCTGTCATCCACATGCTCGCCGGCTTCGGTGTGCTTGAGGATGGCTTCGCGGATGGTCAGGCGTTCAAAGGGTTTGGCGAGGTCGACTTTTTCTTCCTTGCCGCCGTAGCTCAGCTGCAGCGTGCCCGCAGCCTTTTGCGCCGCGTCGCGAATCAGTGCCTCGGTGAAGTCCATCAGGTCGTTGTAGTCCCAGTAGGCCGCATAGAACTCCATCATGGTGAATTCGGGGTTGTGCCGTACCGAAATGCCCTCGTTGCGGTAGCTGCGGTTGATTTCGAAGACGCGGTCAAAGCCGCCGACGATCAGGCGCTTGAGGTAAAGCTCGGGGGCGATGCGCAGGAACATTTCCTGGTCCAGCGCGTTGTGGTGTGTCTTGAAAGGCCTGGCATTGGCGCCGCCCGGGATGGGGTGCAGCATCGGCGTCTCGACCTCGAGGAAGTCGTGGCCGACCATGAATTCGCGGATCGAGCTGACGGCCTTGCTGCGCGCGGTGAAACGCTTGCGCGCCTGCTCGTCGGTGATCAGGTCCACATAGCGCTGGCGGTATTTCTGCTCCTGGTCGGCCATGCCGTAAAAGTCGCCGGGCAAGGGCCGCAGGCTCTTGGTCAGCAGGCGCACGCTGGTGGCATGGATGGACAGCTCGCCGGTTTTGGTCTTGAAGACCTTGCCTTCCGCCGCCACGATATCGCCGAGGTCCCAGTGCTTGAAGGCGGCATAGAGCTCTTCGCCGATCTCGTCGCGCGTGAGGAAAATCTGGATGCGACCGGTGCTGTCCTGCAAGGTTGCGAAACTCGCCTTGCCCATCACGCGCTTGAGCATCATGCGGCCGGCGATCTTCGCGGGAATAGTCTCGGCGGCCAGCGCCTCGCCATCCTTGTCCCCATGCGCGGCGTGCAGCTTGCCCGCATGGTCGGAGGGTTTGAAGTCGTTCGGGAAAGCGACGCCTTTGCCGTCCGCCTGGTCTTTGCGCAGGGCCTTGAGCTTTTCGCGGCGCTCGACGATCAACTTGTTGTCGTCTTGCGGGGCGGGGGCGGCATTGCCTGTGGCGGTGGGCGTGTTCGGCTGGTTGGACATAGGGTCAAGGTTCCGGAAAGAGGTCGAAAAGTGTCGGGCGCCCTGCCTTCAGAAGAAGAAGGCCCGAAAAGCGCCGAATCGCTGATTTTAAGTTTTAACAGGGGCGTTTTGGCAGGGCCGCCTGAAAAGGCGTTGAGATCGCCAGCAGGCCCTTAAAGCGCGATGCCGGTGCGCTCCAGGATGTCGCTTACCAGTTCCAGCCGCATCAGGGGGTTGTCCAGCTGCATCAGGCGCTGCTTGAGCTCCAGTGGAATCGGCAGCAGTTCGCACCAGCGGTTGGAGACCCATCCGCAGTCGTCGAGCCGGTAGGGCGACTGCAGCGGCATCTGCGTTTGCGGCACTTCGCGCTCCTGCAGGCTTCTGATCAGCTTGCCCAGCGCGTCCGCTGTGCCTTGCAGGTCGGGCGGGACTTTCACGGCCTGGTCGTCTTCGAGCCGGGTGACGTCGGCGATCCACAGGCCGTGCTTGAGTTTTTCGCGGCGCGAGATTTCAAAGCGCTGCGCGCCGACGCAGCGGATCACCATCAGGCCCGGCTGCGGCAAGGAAAACTCGGTGATGGTGGCCAAGGTGCCGACCGTGCTGAAGGCTTCGTGCGCAAAGCCGTCGCCGGCGGGGCCGGTGTCTGCGGGACGCCGCACTTCCGAGCCTTCGGTCAGCGATACCACGCCGAAGGGCGCGCCTGCCTTGTGGCACTTRCCTATCATGTCGAGGTAGCGCACTTCAAAGATGCGCAGGGGCAAAATGCCGCCCGGAAACAGCAC
>NZ_JBFUBY010000373.1:0-3137 GCF_056405515.1 Polaromonas sp. P1_G2 | reverse complement strand
GTAATCAGGCTTTCCAGCATGGCTTCATCCCACACCGTGCCATCGGCGAACTCAACCCGCTCAAGCCGGCTCTCCACAGCACCGAACCAGTCGGTGAGGGTTACAACGTCACTCGTGCCGTCGACACGCAGGTACAAGTCGTAGGCGCCTCGAGAGACCTTGACGTCCGCGGCTGTGACCGTTCCGTCAAACCGCAGGGTATCGATGTTGCCAACCGCTTCATCGTAGTCATTGATGTAGTCCGTGCCGTCGCCCCGGCTATACAGGTATACATCGTTGCCAGCGGCGCCATCGAGAATGTCGTCGCCAGTTCCGCCGGTCAGAATGTCTTCGCCCGCCCCGCCGCTCAGGTAGTCGTCGCCGCTGCCGCCGTCCAGGCTGTCGTTGCCGGCCTGTCCTTCAAGGACGTCATTACCGCCCAAGCCTTCAATGACATCGTCGTTCTCGAAGCCCAGCAGATAGTCATCTCCTTCCGTGGGGTGCAGAACGGCGAGGCCGGCCAGATCTTCCGCGCTCCAGACGGTTCCGTCGGAAAACTCGACCTGCTCGACTTTGAAGGTATCGCCCTGAAACCAGTTGGCCAACGTGACTCGGTCCGTGGTGCCATTGATGGTGAGATAAATATCGTATCCTTGGCGGGTCACCGTGACGTCGCTGGCCAGCACGCCGGCATCGAAGCGCACGGTGTCTATATTGCCGGCCGTGTCGTCGTATTCGTTGATGGTGTCCTGGCCATCACCCCGCTTGAAGAGGTATACGTCGTTGCCGGTATCACCCAACAGCGTGTCGTTTCCACCTTGTCCGTCGAACACGTCCGATGAGGTTGTGCCCACCAGCAAATCATCGCCAGATGTTCCAGGCACGGTAACTGCTAGTTCCTCGGCGTCGATGGCTACATCAAACTCAGCGGAAGTGCTGGCACCAGCGCTGTCAGTGGCGGTTACCTTCAACGACAGCGAACCCTGATCGGCTGAACCGGGTGTTCCGCTGAAGGTCTGTGTCATGGCATCGAAGGTCAACCACTCAGGCAGGGCATCGCCGTTGGCCAGGCTGGCGCTGTAGGTCAGGAGGTCTGATGGGTCCACATCGTAGAAGGTGCCATCTACCGAGAAACTCCATGCTTGGCCCAGTTCGATCTGCTGGTCCGTCAATTCGTGCGCCACCGGGGCGTCGTTGACGTCTGCGATGCTGACGACTAATGGCGCATCCACACACGCGCCATTGGCATCCATCGCGGTCACGATGAGCTGCAGTTCGCCGATGGCCTCTTGTGAAGGAATGCCTGAGAAAGTCCGGGTAGCCGGATCAAATGTCAACCACTCCGGCAGCGGCGACCCGTCAGCCAAGGTGGCGGAAAGTGTCAAAGGCCCGCCCGTGCCGCCCGAAAAAGTCTCGGCAGCAACGTCGTAGCTGAACGATGCGTTCTGGTCCGTCTGCGCAGCTTGCAGCGCCGAAGCCACGGGGGTCAAGCCCTGTTGCCGGGCAATGGCCAATGCGTCGGCCATTGAGATAACCTGGCCGTCCTGGAACTTGAGGAACTCGATGCCCGAACCGGCCACCTCCGCCGCCCCCAGGTCAATAGCGGCCAGCTTGCGCCCGTCGCGCAGGATGATCAAGGAACCTGAGGCGATTCCTTCCCTGTAGTCGGGGTTAGGAACATACCCGAAGCCATCCTCGGATGGAACCCATTGCGCCTGGCCATTGCCCACAAGGCTCCGCAGTCCATAACTCGCATGACCGAATGCAAACTGCAGACCGGCCAGAGTGACGCCTGAACCGAATTGCACCGTATCCACATCGGCATCCATGCCGGGATCCACATAGGAGAAGTCTTCATAGTGATCAAATGATCTGCTCCAGCTGGTCACATCGATATCGGAAACGACGTCCGCATCGGCTGAGCTTTGCCCATAGTCGAACACCAGGTATTGATCTCGGCCGGTGCTTCCCTCCAGCACATCGAGGCCTCGCCCGCCCAGGAGTACATCGTCACGGTCGCTGCCGTACAAAGCGTCGTTTCCATCACCCCCGTCAAGAAATGCCACGGTGGCATGGTCCACAACGACGGGGCCTCCAAAGCCGCCAAGGAGAGAATGATTTTCGACATTGACAACGTCGTTTCCCCCTCCGGCATGCACGATGCCGGCATTGATGGTGATGGTGTTGTCGCTGTCGCCTGATGACACGTCAGCGGCATACGCAGGCATCCAGTCTTTATATTCGGTGTGATAGCCCGTCAGTTGCCATATCGGCGTTTCGTACAGGTCTGTCCGGGTCCCCACATAGTTGTATCCCGTTATCACGTGGCTATCTGGCTCATCGGCGTAAACAGGGCTCCAGGAATTCACGCCAACCGGCAGATGATGCTGGGCGCTCGCTTGTGCAGAAAGAACTGCGTGGACGTACCTATACACCGCCTCACTGAAAATCGAGCCCGTGACGCCACCCAAGGCAGCAACTGACAAAAATCCCGTGACTGTCGCGGTAGCGTATTCACCACCGCGTGCATCCACATACTTGTAGCCAATTACCCCGTAGTCAGGCACCTCAAAAGCAATGGACACCACGCCCGGCACTTCCAGCTCGGCTTCGTCAGACGTCACGGTTTGCCACAGGGCCGTATTCGAATCGCTGTAATCGTAGCGGGCGGGCTTAAATGCACCCAGGCCCGCCGCAGCCGTGATGCCCTGCCAGGCCAGCTGCTGGGCAGCCGCGGCCTGCTGGCTATCTGCTTGGGTATTCGAGGGGTCATTGGCCATCGGCGGAGCCTCTTGCAGAAAGCTGCCCAGCGACCGCTGCTGGTCATTGACGTCAACCGTGATGCGGGTAGCTGCATCGCTGCCGCCGGCAATGCTCAAACGCTGGCCATTGAAGTACAGCGAGATTTCCCCGGCGCTGTCCTGCAGGGCCACTACCGCGCTCAGGTTGACGCCTGTGCCCAGCACAATGACGTCCTGGCCTTCAGCATCTTCGATCCTGTCCTGTTGGCCCGCCGTGCTGACGGCCGCATCAGCCGAAGCGCCCCTGCCAAATGCGTAGACGTCGTTACCTGCGCCGCCCAGCAGCAAGTCGTTTCCTTTGCCGCCCTCAAGGTAGTCATTTCCTGCGCCCCCTGTCAGCACATCATTGCCGCCGCC
>NZ_JBFUBY010000372.1:0-3187 GCF_056405515.1 Polaromonas sp. P1_G2 | reverse complement strand
GTACCTATCTACAGGGTCACCTTCTCGAAGGTGACATAAGGCGCGTCTTTGCCCGAGAACCAGCCAATCTGGACGATTTGATTGCGCCCTTCCTGCCCTGGATTGCTTTTCTCCGGCGTCATCAAATCGAGGATACAGCGAAGGATGCTCGCTTGCCCGCTCACTTCGTGGACTGCATACCCGCCAATTTGATCATTGAAGAGAATGGGGAGTTGCACTTCATTGATAGGGAATGGATCTGCATTGAGCCCGTGCCACTCGCATGGGTGCTAGTCCGCGGAACAATGATTGCCATCCAGAGTTGCCTCGAAAACTCCGTTTTATCCGGCATGAGTTATCGACTCTTCATTGAAGCTATCGCCTCCCGTGCCGGAGTGATTTTTACTGATGCCGACTACATCGCGGCATCGGCGATGGAGGTTAAATTTCATGAATACTGCAATGGGGCACAAAAAAATGCTCACAGCTTGATCCAGATGCTGGACCAAGAAATGCAGCTTTTCCGCCGTTTGTCACAGGCACCCACACTACTGCGCCAGGAGCTCATACGGGAGCGCCAGGAACTTGCACGCGTAAAGGCCACTCGTTCTTGGCGTTTCACCGGCCCGTTTCGAGCGGCATGGAACCTAAGTCGATGGATTGTCAAAGATCGAGGGAAAAAATCTCGCTATAAACAACCTCCCAATTGACCGCAGATAGGTATCCACTCTTACTCTAGAAGCCAACTAACCCTTTCACCGCCTCATGAATGTCAGGATGGTAGGTGACGCCAAATAGACAAAAGCGACCACAAGAGAATTTCATGCTTAAAAAACTTTTGCGGTTGATTCTTAAGGCTCCATCTCACGCTGCCGTTTCGGGTGGATGGGTTCCCTTGCTTCAAACTGCACTATCGGTTATCAGACAAGAGGGGCTTGGCGGGTTTCTTGTGAAGCTCAATCGGCTGCTTGGTTTTCCCTCGCAGGCCGGACGCAGCACCGAGCGTGCCAGGAGCGTGGACGTCCAGAGATTTAGTGCTGCGGAGGCAGCAAGCCTGGCGTCGGCACTGGTTTTTCAAAACCACGCCAACCCTCGCGTCTCCATCGTCGTCCCGGTCTTCAACCAATTCATACTGACGATCGAATGCCTGGCGGCAATCAACCGCCACCCTCAGGGGACATCGTTTGAGTTGTTGCTGGTCGATGATGCGTCCACGGATGAAACACCGGCCGTGCTTTCCTCCATTGCTGGATTGCAGTATTTGCGAAATCCGTCAAATCTCGGCTATCYGCATTCCTGCAACTCCGCGCTTCGGCTCGCCCGCGGGGAGTATGTTTATTTTCTAAACAACGATACCCAGGTTCAGAAGGAGTGGCTTGACCCTCTGGTGGCAAGGCTGGATGCGATGCCCAATATCGGCGTTGTCGGCTCCATGTTGCTTTTCCCCGATGGCCGACTGCAGGAGGCTGGTGCCAGACTCATCAAACCAGTTGATAACGACCAGGGCGAATTGATTGGGGAGTTAATTGGCCTGGGATGTGCCACCTCCGACCCCAGCTACCAGTTTGCACGCGAGGTTGAGTACTGCTCTGGTGCCAGCTTGATGGCCAGGCGGGACCTGCTGACCGCGGTGGGTGGACTGGATACCCGATATGCTCCGGCATATTTTGAAGATGCAGACTTGGCCTATTCGGCCAGGCGGGCGGGATACCGTGTTTATTACGAGCCGCAATCGGAGGTGGTGCATCATTTGAGTGCCTCGGTGAACAGTAATTCAGATCTCAAGAAAACCCTTGTCGCACGAAACGCCAAGACATTTCTGAACAAGTGGGATCACGAAATTACCTTGAGCCGACGTATTCGCTCGATCGCCTTCTACCTACCCCAATACCATCCCACACCGGAAAATGACGAATGGTGGGGCAAAGGCTTCACTGAGTGGACGAATGTGACAAAGGCACAACCCAATTTCGCCGGCCACTACCAGC
Organism: Polaromonas sp. P1_G2; assembly: GCF_056405515.1. Lineage (NCBI taxonomy): Bacteria > Pseudomonadati > Pseudomonadota > Betaproteobacteria > Burkholderiales > Comamonadaceae > Polaromonas > Polaromonas sp. P1_G2. The sequence goes on along the minus strand of NZ_JBFUBY010000372.1, from coordinate 1,220 downwards.
CTCATATACCCAGTGAACTTGGGTTCTATGATTTACGCATCCCGGAGGTAAGAGAGCAGCAGGCCAGCCTGGCCGGGGAATATGGCGTCTCCGGATTCTGTTATTACTACTATTGGTTCAATGGAAAACGTTTATTAAGTCGTCCATTGGACGAAATTCTGGCTACAGGTCAACCGGATTTTCCGTTCTGTCTTTGCTGGGCCAACGAAAACTGGACGCGCACTTGGGATGGACAAGACAGTCATGTTTTGATCGCCCAAAATCACAGCCTGGAAGATGACATTGCCTTTATTCAGAGTTTATTCCCGGCGCTGAGGGACAGTCGTTATATCCGGATCGATGGAAAACCCTTAATCCTGGTGTACAAAGTCGCCTTACTTCCCGACGCCGCCCGGACCGTGCTCGCATGGCGAGATCAATGCCGGGTAGCCGGGATCGGTGAAATCTATTTGGCATGCGTCCATAACAGCGCAAACCCGGCCCTTAACGCGGACCCAGGAATGATAGGTTTCGATGCTGCAATTGAGTTTCCACCGTCGGGCAGGGGAGTGATTAACTCGCCTCCCCGTCAACTTCTGAACGTGAAGTTCCGTGGACTATGTTACGACTACATTGCCACAATGAAGAAGTTCATGCATGCGAAATGCCCTCCATACATGTTCTTCAGAGGGGTGATGCCTTCCTGGGACAACACCGCCAGACGACAGGACTCTGGACACATTTTTCTGGGAAGCAGCCCGCAAGCATATGCTCAGTGGCTTGAAACCGCCGCCGAGTGGACTGCACGCATGCATGTAGGCGATGAACGCCTCTTATTCATCAATGCATGGAATGAATGGGCCGAGGGAAATCACCTTGAGCCGGATAGAAAAAATGGACGTGCCTATTTAGAAGCCACGCGTACGGTCATGCAAAGACATAACCGATGAGGCCGATGAAGACCTTCACGTTATGGCTGCGATCACTGTCAATACGACTGTCCTCCGAATGGCAGCGATTTGGTGGTTTACGCGCTCTTGCCCTCAGGTTAGCGGCAATACAGCGCGCGGAGGGCTGGGCTGGAATTCAAAAAAGGCTGCTCCGTTTGACGGCACGGGGCCCCAGATCTGCAACCGACGAAAATACGCATCCCGGAAAGACTGGAGAAAAGCGAGCGGACACCGCACCTGAGGAAATCACAGCCCCGGGCGTGCTGCTGATCGGGCATCCCCATGCTATTC
>NZ_JBFUBY010000371.1:0-3202 GCF_056405515.1 Polaromonas sp. P1_G2 | reverse complement strand
TCAGGGCTTTTTTCGCGGTATTCACGGCGATCCGGTACAGCCAGGTGTAAAACTGGGCCTCACCCCTGAATTGCGCCAGGGCCCGGTAGGCCCGGATAAACGTCTCCTGGGCGATGTCTTCCACCAGGTCCACGTCGCGAACCATGCGGCCTATCAGGCGCTGGATGCGCCGCTGGTATTTGATGACCAGGAGCTCATAGGCTTTCTGGTCACCCGCGACGGTGCGCTCGACCAGCATGGCGTCGCTGTCGATGGCTTGCTCCGCCGGCAATGGTGGCAGGTCAGCGCTCATGGAAGGTTTGGCGTGCCGTCAATGGAGTGCATAGCCCCCGATACTGCCACAGCCGGTGCCCCATCCATCCGCAGTGAATCGTGCTGCCAAGGCACAGCGGCCGCCTTGTGCGGCGAAAAAGCCGCCCGGCGCAAGTCCAGCCAGCGCTCGGGCATGCTGCGCCGCTCCATCCAGAGCCACAAACAGGCATGGGCCTGGTTTTCGAGCCGCAGCAGCATGGCATGCTGGAAATCAGCCAGCACCGACAGCCCGTACTCGGCGACGCCGGCCTGGTAGCCCGGACTTTCCCAGCGCCAGACCTCGCCGTCCCAGGCGAGTTGGCCCGCCGGAGCGTTGCGCCAGCCGGTATAGGCCGCGGCGCCGGCGCCAAGCACAAAAACAAGCGCCAGCGCGATACGCCAATCGAGTGGCCTGCCACCCTGGAGAAACCAGGCCAGTGTCAGGAACAGGCCGCAAAGCCACAGGCACAGCAAAAGCGCGCCCAGGAAACGCGAACGCCCCAACGGATAAACAACCGGAGGGGCGTTGTGTGTGGTCAAGGGTTTGGCTTGCGATGCATGCGGGAAAAATCAGGCGCGCTTGAAAACCAGCGTGCCGTTGGTACCGCCAAAACCGAAGTTGTTTTTGACGGCGAGCTCGATCTTGGCGTCACGCGCGGTGTTGGCGCAGTAGTCAAGGTCGCACTCGGGATCCTGGTTGAAGATGTTGATGGTCGGCGGGATCTTCTGGTGATAAAGCGAGAGCACGGTAAACACCGATTCGATGCCGCCCGCCCCACCCAGCAGGTGGCCGGTCATGGACTTGGTAGAGCTGACCACCAGGTCCTTGGCGTGGCCGCCGAACGCCGCTTTGATGGCATTGGTTTCGTTCAGGTCACCCAGTGGCGTGGACGTGCCATGCGCATTGAGGTACTGGACCTCATCGGCGTTGACACCGGCGTTCTTCAAGGCCATCACCATCGAGCGGCGCGGGCCGTCGACGTCGGGGGCGGTCATGTGGTACGCGTCGGCGCTCATGCCGAAGCCGGTCAGCTCGGCGTAAATTTTTGCGCCGCGCGCCTTGGCGTGTTCGTACTCTTCGAGCACCAGCACGCCGCCGCCCTCGCCCAGCACAAAACCATCACGGTCTTTGTCCCAGGGGCGCGAGGCTGTTTTCGGGTCTTCGTTGCGGGTGGACAGGGCGCGGGCGGCCGCGAAGCCGCCTATGCCCAGGGGAGACACGCAGGACTCCGCACCGCCGGCCACCATCACGTCGCAATCGCCGTACTCGATCATGCGGGCCGACAGGCCGATAGCATGCAGGCCGGTGGTGCAGGCCGTGACGACCGCGATGTTGGGGCCCTTGAAGCCGAATTTGATGGACACATGCCCGGAGATCATGTTGATGATCGAGGCAGGCACAAAAAACGGTGAAATCCGGCGCGGGCCGCGATTGACCAGCTCGGTGTGCATCTGCTCGATCATGGGCAGACCGCCAATGCCAGAGCCGATATTGCAGCCGATGCGCGTGGCCAGTTCGTCGCCCAGCGCCTCACCGGTGGGCAAACCGCTGTCGGCCACTGCCTGGAAGGCCGCGGCCAGTCCCAGGTGGATGAAGCGGTCCATGTGCCGGGCTTCTTTTTCGGGGATGTAATCCGCGATGTTGAAACCCTTGACTTCGCCGGCGAATTTGCAGGCGAGATTGCTGGCATCAAACCCGGTGACAAGGTCAATGCCGGGATTGCCGGCAAGAAGATTGGCCCAGGACTCGGCCACGGTATTACCTACCGGGCTGACGCAACCCAGACCTGTCACGACGACACGACGACGGCTCATTCAGAAATCCTGAAAAGAACCTGAAAAGGCCCTGTGGCTTTTCAGGCTTGATGACGGCAGAGTCACAGGCGAAAACCTGCGGCCTCAGGCCTTTTGATGGGTGTTCGCGTAGTCAATCGCGTTCTGGACGGTGGTGATCTTCTCGGCGTCTTCGTCGGGAATCTCAATGCCGAACTCGTCTTCCAGAGCCATAACCAGTTCTACGGTGTCAAGGGAGTCTGCGCCCAGATCGGCCACAAAGGCTTTTTCATTGGTGACCTGGCCTTCTTCCACGCCGAGTTGTTCGGCAATGATTTTCTTAACACGTGCTTCGATATCGCTCATAGTTCCCTCTGAGGGTTGTAAATTAATCCGTGATTTTACCGCGTTAGAGTCGTTTCCCTAAGCACCGCGCCGGACGGATAAAAACCAGCTTCGATTTCCCGTGTTTTACCACTGTCAACCCGCGGTTTTCATGAAACCCCAGGTTGACGGCCCCAAGGGCTACATATACATGCCGCCGTTGACGTGAATCTCCTGGCCGGTAATGTAAGCCGCCTGCGGGCTGGCCACAAAAGCCACAGCGTGCGCAATGTCTTGCGGCTTGCCGAGATGGCCCAGCGGAATCTGCCCCAGCAGCGCTTTTTGCTGCTCTTCGGGCAGGCCGGCCGTCATGTCGGTCTCGATAAAGCCGGGCGCCACGCAATTGACGGTGATGTTGCGCGAACCGAGTTCGCGCGCCAGCGCGCGCGTCATGCCGGCCACGCCGGCCTTGGCGGCCGCGTAATTGGACTGGCCTGCATTACCCGAGGCGCCAACCACCGAGGTGATGCTGATGATGCGGCCGTAGCGCTGCTTCATCATGGTGCGCATCACCGCGCGGCTCATGCGGAACACAGCCTTGAGATTGGTGTCCAGCACCGCATCCCAGTCGTCGTCCTTGAGGCGCATCGCGAGCATGTCGCGCGTGATGCCGGCGTTGTTGACCAGCACCTGCAGGCCGCCGTGCTCCTTGACGATGGCCTCGATCAGCGCTTCGGCGGCGGTGACGTCGTTCACGTTCAGGTTTTTGCCGGCGCAGCTTGGGAAAGCCGCGAGGGCCTGGCCGATCTTGGCC
>NZ_JBFUBY010000370.1:0-3205 GCF_056405515.1 Polaromonas sp. P1_G2 | reverse complement strand
CCGAGGAAGCGGTCGACCACGTCCTTGTAGGCTTCCGACACGTCGCTGCCGTTCATGTGCACCGCCGGCACGCCCTGGTTGGAGGCCTGCAATACCGACTCGGATTCGGGGATCACGCCTATGAGCTTGATGCGCAAAATATCCTGGATGTCCTCGAGCGAAAGCATCTGGCCCTGGTCGACGCGGCCGGGGTTGTAGCGGGTGATCAGCAGGTGTTCCTTGATCGGGTCGCCGCCGGCGATGGCGCGCTGGGTCTTGCTGGAGAGCATGCCGAGGATGCGGTCGGAGTCGCGCACGGATGACACCTCGGGATTCGTCACCACCAGGGCCTCGTCGGCGAAGTGCATGGCCATCAGGGCGCCGGTCTCTATGCCGGCGGGGGAGTCGCAAACAATGTATTCAAAGTCCATGCCGGCCAGGTCTTTCAGCACCTTCTCGACGCCGGTTTTGGTCAGCGCGTCCTTGTCGCGGGTCTGCGAGGCGGCCAGCACATACAGGTTGTGGCACTGCTTGTCCTTGATCAGGGCCTGGTTCAGCGTGGCTTCGCCCTGGATCACGTTGATGAGGTCGTACACCACGCGGCGCTCGCAGCCCATGATGAGGTCCAGGTTGCGCAGGCCCACGTCGAAGTCAATGACCGCGGTTTTATGGCCGCGCAGCGCCAGGCCGGTGGCAAAGCTGGCGCTGGTGGTGGTTTTGCCCACACCGCCCTTGCCGGAGGTGACCACGATGATTTTTGCCATGCTTGAATTTCCTTGGAGAACGGGAGAGGTGTTTTGGGTGGAGGCCGGGTGTGCCGCGGGAGCAGGAGGAAGCAAAGTGGCTGTGGTCATGCTGACATCACATTCATGACTAGTTTGTCGCCCTCGTCGCCCGGGACGAGCCGCACTTGCGTGGGCTTGCCGGCCATGCCGGGCGGCAGCGGGTGTTCGCTGGTGCGGTAGACGCCGGCGATGGAGAGCAGTTCAGCTTCCAGCGCGAGCGAGAAGATGCGCGCCTCGGTGTTGCCGCGTGCACCGGCCATGGCCTTGCCGCGCAGCGGCGCATAGACGTGGATGTGGCCGTCGGCAATCACCTCGGCGCCGGCGTTGACCATGGCCAGCACCACCAGGTCGCGGCCGCGTGCATAAACCTGCTGGCCGGAGCGCAGCGGCTTGTCGACGACCAGCGCGCCCAGCGGCGCGGCAGGGGCAAGGGGAACCGGTTCCGGCGCCAGCAGAACCGGCGCGGGTGGTGCGGCCACCGTGGGCCGCGGCGCCACCAGGTGGGCGTCGGGCACGGGCAGCAAGCCCGCCTGCAGCGCGGCTGCCATCTGCGCGGCGCTGCCGCCTTTCACGGCGATGGGCACCAGCTGGTAGCCGCCCAGCAGGCTGATCAGCGCGGGAAAGTCGATGCCGCCCGCCGCTTCCGGCAACGGTGACAGGTCGACCAGCAGTGCATCCTGGTCGAAGAAGTCGGGAATGTCGCCAAAGCGGGCTTCGAGTTCGCGTGCCAGGGCGACGAGGTCGGTGGACTTGAGCAGCAAGGCCACCAGGGGCAGGTTGGCGCTCTTGATTTCAAAGGTGGCGGGAGTGGTGGCCTGAAGGGCGACGGTCATAGGCGCATGGCGGGAGGAGGCCGGCGTGTCGGCGGCAAAAGAAAAGATGGCCGAGGGTAGCGCGCGATGCGGCGTATTCGCCCGCACGCTTTGTCGCACTTGTGAGCGCATGAAACGCTTGTCGGCCGCGCGCACGGCCTTGGTGCGCCGTCGCCGTCCGTCGCAGAAAGCCGCGCCGGCATTGAATGCATGCGCCCTGCACCCATATGCGGGGCTTATCACTCTGGACTTTTCATGAACTTCCTGCCGCTGGCGCTTGTAACCGCGCTGCTCCATGTTTACATCGGCGCACGCCTTGTGCCGGGGCTTGAAGCCCATTCCCTCGGCCAGTGGCTGCTCATCGCCGGCCTGGCACTCTCGGCCTTGCTGATGCCGCTGGGCCYGATGGCCGGGCGGGTCGCGAAACAACCGCTGGCCGACGTGCTGACCTGGGTGGGCCTGCTGTTCATGGGCTTGTTCTCTTCGATGCTGGTGCTGACGGTGGCGCGTGACGCGGGCCTGCTGCTGCTGTGGCTGGCCGACCTGCTGGCGCCCGGCCGCTTGCCGCTGGCCTGGCTGCGCATCGCCTCGGCCGAAGCCGTGCCCGTGCTGGGCGTGCTGGTCACCGTGCTGGGCTTTTTGAATGCGCGGCGCACCGCGGCCGTGGTCAAGGTCGACGTGCCCATCAAGGGCCTGCCCCCCGCGCTGCAGGGCTTTACCCTGGCCCAGCTCAGCGACATCCACGTCGGGCCGACCATCAAGCACGAATATTTGCGCCGCATCGTCGACAAGGTCAACGCACTGGACGCCGACGTGGTGGCCATCACCGGCGACCTGGTGGACGGCAAGGTCAGCGAACTCTCGGCCCACACCGCGCCGCTGGCCGACCTGAAGTCGCGTCACGGCACCTATTTTGTCACCGGCAACCACGAGTACTACTCCGGCGCGCATGCCTGGGTCGACGAGCTGCGCCGCCTGGGCCTGACGGTGCTGCTGAATGAACACGTGGTGATTCGCCCCCCTTCAGATGCAGCCGGCCGCGAGGACGGCAAACCGCTGGTGCTGGCCGGCGTGACGGATTACAGCGCCGGCCATTTCGATCCGGCGCACCGCAGCGACCCCGAAGCGGCCCTGCGCGGCGCGCCGCTGAACGCGGTCCGCGTGCTGCTGGCCCACCAGCCGCGCAGCGCGGCGGCGGCTGCCAAGGCGGGTTTTGATCTGCAGCTGTCGGGCCATACGCATGGCGGGCAGTTCTATCCGTGGAATCTGTTTGTGCGGTTTCAGCAGCCGTTTACTGCCGGCTTGCACAAGTTGCAGAATCTTTGGGTTTATACGAGCCGGGGGACCGGGTATTGGGGGCCGCCCRAACGGTTTGGGGCGCCTTCTGAGATTACTTTTTTGAAATTGGTCGCGGGATAAGGGTTGGTCTGCCGGGTCTTGCTCCAGCTGTCCGCGCTTCCTCTGTTCTCTCTTCTAAGTTCTGCTGGCCGGGGGTTGCCCGGCGGCAAGTAACTTTCTTTTGCTTCGCCAAAAKAAAGTCACCAAAGAAAAGGCGACCCGCAGTCTGGGTCCCTACGCTTCGCTTCGGGCAACCTGCGGTGCTCGACTACGGCGGGGTCTCGCGCAAAC
>NZ_JBFUBY010000369.1:0-3209 GCF_056405515.1 Polaromonas sp. P1_G2 | reverse complement strand
GTCTGGGTCCCTACGCTTCGCTACGGGCAACCTGCGGTGCTCGAGCCAAGCGGGGTCTGGCTAAACTCGCCTTCGGCTCAAACAACGCCAGCCCTGATCCGCTTGTCTCTGCGCTCCTCGGCCCAGCCAGGACGGGGCAATCGGGACCGGGATCGGAAGCGGGAACAGAAGAAAAATTCCAAAGAACGCACATCCGGCCGGGATAATCCACCGGTACGCCTCCACATCCCGCCCATGAAAATCACCTTCGTCGATGACAGCCCGCTGATGCGCCAGACGATTGGCCAGGTGCTGGCGCAGGGCTTCCCGGACGCAAAGATCACGTCATTTGAGACCTTGGGCGCCGCAATGGCGTTTGCCCGCGAAGAAGAACAAGACCACTGGTTGATCGACCTGGGCTTGCCGGATGGAAGCGGCATCGACCTGATCCGCCAGGTACGCGAAACCTTCCCCTTGACGCATATCCTGGTCATCACCGTATTCGCGGATGCGGACAACATCGTCAACAGCATTCAAGCCGGCGCAAACGGCTACCTGCTCAAAGAAGACATGCAAAGAGCCCAGTCGCTGACCTCCTCGATTGAGGCTATTCGCCAAGGCGGCACACCGCTTTCGCCCGTGATTGCAAGCCGTCTGCTGGCGCGCATGCAAATGCTCGACGCGCCGGCTCCTGTGAAGAACGAAGCATCCCGGCAACGCCAGACGCCTGCGCAACCAGCACCGCCCGACACGCCGGCACATGGGCTGGCGCCGCGTGAAATTGAATTGCTGCTTCTGCTGTCGCGTGGCTACACCTACCAGGAGGCGGCCAACTTGATGGCGGTGGAACTGGGGACCGTGCAAACCTACGTGAAACGCATCTACACCAAGCTCGCCGTGAATTCGCGAACCCAGGCGATTTTTGAGGCCCGCGCACTGGGTATCTCGTTGTGAGGTTTCTGGCCTGGCTGTCTCTGGCCTGGGGCCTGCTGGCAAGCGCGGCCTTCGCGCAACCTTTGCCCATCACGCTGCAGGAAGCCAGGCTCTCCGTGACGATTTCCCCATCCCACCGCGAGCAAGGCGAGTTGCGCGAACTGGGACTACAGCCCCTGCCCTGGAAGTGGGACCAGAATTTTCCGCGGCGGCAGGGGGTGATGCATTTCACGCTGGATGTACCGATAGAACAAGCCCTGCTGACGCAACTGAAAGCCGACGGCCGCCAGGGCCTGGGTTTTTCATCGCTCCAGATGGGCAACCGTTATCGCTACCGCATCAACGGCGAGGCTTGGCACTACGTGGGCTGGAACCAGCCGAACACGCAATTCCGCACCGGACCGCGCTGGCAATTGCTGGCAGCCCAGGATCTGCAGGCAGGTACGAATATCCTGGAAATCGACATCCGCGCGGAACCCGCCAGCAACGCCGGGCTGGCCCGCATTGAGCTGGGGGATGAGTTCACTTCGCTGGCTGGGCATGAGAGCGAGGTCAATCACCGCAAGGGACTGGCATTGATGTCCGGGACCCTGTCGGCACTCATAGGACTGATGGCTCTTGCGCTGTGGTGGCAAAGCCGCGACAAAGCTTACCTGGTCACCGGCCTTGRGCAAGCTTGCTTCGTCCTTTGGCAGGTCGATTTTTTTGTCGACTATCCGCCGGTCCCCACCTGGGTCTTCAACGCGGGCAGGTCGGCGACGTATGCCTATTACGCCGGGCTGATGTGCTGGGTCAGCGTGCTGCTGGTCAGGAAGCCCGCGCCGTGGCTGAACAGGCTTCTCCAGATTTACCTCTGGACGGCACTCCCTACCCTGGCGGCAGGTGCTGCTTTGCAGGACTACCGGGTTTACGAGCTGTTCTGGGTGCCCGCCAGCCTGCTGTTGGGCGCCGTGAGCTTCACTCGTTATACCGTTGTGACGTGGAAGAAGTCGGACGGCACGGTACGCCTCAACGCATTGATGGCGGGCGTCGCGGTCGCCTTCGGTCTTTGTGACCTTGTGCTCACGTTCTCGCCCTCGGGTTTTGGCAAAGCCAATCTGTTGAACTATGCATTCCTGTTCTATAACTTTGCCGTCGGCATGATGATGGTGCGCAATTACTGGAGCATGCAAAACAGGCTGCTAAGGCTGCGCTACGAAAAGGGCCTGGAGGTCAAGCAAGCGGCCATGCTCGAACGGCAACGCTTGATGCAAGACATCCACGACTCGGTCGGCTCCCAACTGGTCGCGCTGCTCAGTCTGGTCAAGAGCAGCGCACCGCAAGAAGTATTGCAAACGCACACCTCCGAGGTTCTTGACGAGCTTCGGATTGCAGTGGACGCCATCGAGAACGTCAATGGCGACCTCGCTGTAGTCCTGGCCACCATGCGGCATCGGCTGCAACCCCGGCTGGATTCCGCGAACGTGTCCCTGGTCTGGGAGGTAGACGCGCTACCGCGATTCGAACTGCTGACACCCAAGCATATTCAGCATATCCAGCGCATCCTGCTGGAGGTGTTTACCAACATCATTCAACACGCCAAGGCTACACGCGTGGTATTTGCGGCCCACTGCGAATTGCCAGATAGCGCAGAGGGCTCTTCGCCAAAAGCTGGGCAAGAACACAGCCGCATGATCCGCGTCAGCATCAGCGACAACGGGATCGGCATCGGCAGCACGACCACAAGGGGGCGCGGTCTTGCCAACATGCAAAGCCGCGCCGGGATGCTGGGGGCGACGCTTGCGGTGACCGCGGGAGAGGTTTGCGGTACTACTGTTAGTTTGGCAATTCCACTGCACTGAAACGGGAAGCCGGGTCTTGCGCCGGTCTTTGCGCGCTCTTCTCTCTGTGCTCTCTTCTAAGTTCTGTTGGCCGGGGGTAGCCCGGCGGCTACTCACTTTTCTTTTGCTTCGCCAAAAGAAAAGTAAGCAAAAGAAAAGGCGACCCTGGTTGCTGCGTCCCTCCGCTKCGCTACGGGCAACCTGCGGTGCTCGGTCCAGACGGGGTCTCGCTAAACTCGCCTTCGGCTCAAACAACGCGATCCCTGATCCGTCTGGCCCTGCGCTCCTCGGCGCATCCACAAGGGCTGGGGATTGGAAAGACAAATACCAAATACTTGAAGAAACAAGGACTCGCCKTGGCGAGTCCTTGTTTGTATTTGTCTTCKTKGTRTTTYYGTTTTCTGTSTTYTTTCCCCGCTCCCGATTGCCCCGTCCTGGCTGGGCCGAGGAGCGCAGAGACAAGCGGATCAGGGCGGC
>NZ_JBFUBY010000368.1:0-3243 GCF_056405515.1 Polaromonas sp. P1_G2 | reverse complement strand
AGGTAGAGCAGGATGGCACCTGATTCGAACACCGAGATGGGCTTGCCGTCGGGGCCGACCGGGTCGACCAGCGCCGGGATCTTGTTGTTCGGGCTGATGGCCAGGAATTCGGGCTTGAACTGGTCGCCGGTGCCGATATTGATTGGGTTGGCCTGCCAGTCGCGGCCCAGTTGCAGGCCGCATTCCTCCAGCATGATGTGGACTTTGTGGCCGTTGGGCGTGGGCCATGAGTAAACATTGATCATTGGAACTTCCTTGACTACTATGATGCTTGCTGCACTTTAAGAGAAAAGCGAAAACCATGTTCGAGCGGCTGAAGAAAGTCTTGGTCGGGGGTAAGGCGGAAGCCGGCGATGCCGCCGCGTCCGACGAGGCCGTGTCCGAATGGGCCGGCACCCGTGGCTTTTCCTTTACCGGCATGGGGCAGGGCAAGGGGTTTGCGCTCAAGGGCAACGTGGGCGGCAAGCCCTGGAAGCTGGAGCGCGGCAGCCCATCGCGCGACTACATCCGCGGCGAAGAACTGCGTGCCCGGGGCGAGGTCAAGGTCAACGACGACGTCACGGTCCTGGTCATGAACCGGGCCTTGAAGGAGGGGCTGGAAAAGCGCGCCTACCAAGCTTATACCGACACCCTGCAGACCACCGCCGACCCCAGCATGCCCGAAGAGGTGCGCTGGCTGGCCATGTACCCCGAAGTCGGCTGGGAAAGCCTGCCCAAGCCCTTCTGGCAACGTTATGCGGTGATGGCCGACCATCGCTCCAACGCACTGGCGTGGCTGGACTCGCAACTGGTCGAGTTGTTGATGTCCTGGCCCGAGCCTTCACCCGACGCGCAAGTGCCTTTTATCCTGATGGTGCTGCGCGGCAAAACCTATTTGCGCATGCAGTACACCCCGGCCGACATGCCCACGCTGGAGCATGCGGCGCTGATTTTCACCACGGCCTGTGAGTCGGCGATCGCCGGACTCTCTAACGACCTGACCTTGTAAGGCTTCAGCCGCCGCGCGTGACGGGCATTTCGACTTCGCCGGGCATCAGGAGGTGCTTGGCCAGCTCCAGCTTGGCCAGCGACGCGCGGTGCACCTCGTCCGGGCCGTCGGCCAGGCGCAGGGTGCGCTGGCTGGCGTAGGCATAGGCCAGCGGGAAGTCGTCGGACACGCCGCCGCCGCCGTGGGCCTGGATGGCCCAGTCGATGATCTGGCAGGCCATGTTGGGCGCTACCACCTTGATCATCGCGATCTCAGCCTTGGCGACCTTGTTGCCCACGGTGTCCATCATGTAGGCGGCCTTGAGCGTCAATAGCCGGGCCTGCTCAATCATGCAGCGGGCCTCGGCGATGCGCTCGTGCCAGACGGACTGGCTGGCGATCGGCTTACCGAAGGCGACCCGGCTGTTCAGGCGCTTGCACATCAGCTCCAGCGCGCGTTCGGCGATGCCTATGCTGCGCATGCAGTGGTGGATGCGGCCGGGGCCGAGGCGGCCCTGGGCGATCTCAAAACCGCGGCCTTCACCCAGCAGCAGGTTGGCTACGGGGACGCGCACGTTGGTCAGGCGCACTTCCATGTGGCCGTGGGGCGCGTCGTCGTAGCCGAACACCGACAGCGGGCGGATCACGGTGATGCCGGGCGTGTTGGCCGGCACCAGGATCATCGATTGCTGCTCGTGGCGGCCGGCGTCGGGGTTGGTTTTGCCCATGACGATGTAGACCGCGCAGCGCGGGTCGCCCGCGCCCGACGACCACCACTTGAGGCCGTTGAGCACGTAATCGTCGCCGTCGCGCTCAATGCGGCACTGGATGTTGGTCGCGTCGGACGAGGCGACTTCGGGCTCCGTCATCAAAAAGGCCGAGCGGATCTCACCCTTGAGCAGCGGGTCCAGCCACTGGTCCTTGTTGGCTTCGGAGCCGTAGCGGGCGATGGTTTCCATGTTGCCGGTATCCGGCGCGGAGCAGTTGAAGACCTCGGCCGCGAAAGGCACGCGGCCCATGATTTCGCACAGCGGCGCGTATTCGAGGTTGGACAGGCCTTCAGGCGCGCGCGGCGAGTGCGGCAAAAACAGGTTCCACAGGCCGGCGGCGCGGGCCTTGGGTTTGAGTTCCTCGACCAGTTTGGTCGGGACCCAGGCATTGCCCTTGGCGCGGTTCTCGGCGATTTCGCGGAAAAAGCGTGCCTCGTTCGGGTAGATGTTCTCGTCCATGAACTTGAGCAGGCGCGCCCGCAGTTCCTGTACTTTGGGGGTGTAGTTGAAGTCCATGAAATCTCCAGAAGGGATGTGGGGGGCGATGTTGTTGTGAAAAAGAGCAGGCTTCAGCCCTGGCTTTTGAGGGCAAAGCCCCAGGCCATTTTGGCCAGCAGCGGCGCGCCGGCGGCCGAGCTGACGGCCTGGGCGCTGGAGGCTGTTCCGGCCTCGACCCGCTTGGCGATGCCCTGCAGGATGGCCGCGATGCGAAACAGGTTGTAGGCCATGTAGAAGTTCCAGTCGGCCTTGAGCGCCTCGGGTGTGGCAAGGCCGGTGCGCTCGCAGTAGCGGCGTATGTACTCGGATTCGGTGGGAATGCCCAGGCTTTCGACGTCCAGCCCGCCTATGCCGCGAAAGGCCCCGGGCGGGATGTGCCAGGCCATGCAGTGGTAGCTGAAGTCGGCCAGCGGATGGCCCAGCGTGGACAGCTCCCAGTCGAGCACGGCCAGCACGCGCGGCTCGGTCGCGTGGAACAGCAGGTTGTCGAGCCGGAAGTCGCCGTGCACGATGGAGACCATGCTGTCGTCGCGCGCGCCGGCCGGGATGTTGGCGGGCAGCCATTGCATCAGGCTGTCCATCTCGGCGATGGGCTGGGTGATGGAGGCGGCGTACTGCTTCCTCCAGCGGCCTATCTGGCGCTCGAAGTAGTTGCCGGGCTTGCCGTAGTCGGCCAGGCCGCGCTCGGCGAATTTCACTTTGTGCAGGGCGGAGACCACACGGTTCATCTCGTCGTAGATCTCGCCGCGCTGGGCCTGGCTCATGCCGGGCAGGGACTGGTCCCAGAGCACGCGGCCCTCGACGAACTCCATCACATAGAAAGCGCGGCCTATCACCGACTCGTCCTCGCAGAGGCAATACATCTTGGGCACAGGCACGTCGGTACCCTGCAGGCCCTGCATGACCTTGAATTCGCGCTCCACCGCATGGGCCGAGGGCAGCAGTTTGGCCACAGGCCCGGGCTTGGCGCGCATCACGTAAGAGGCACCCGGCGTGATCAGCTTGTAGG
>NZ_JBFUBY010000367.1:0-3252 GCF_056405515.1 Polaromonas sp. P1_G2 | reverse complement strand
GACTTCAGCGGCGCCGACATCCAGATGAGCTTCCCGCTGGAAGCCGCCGCCGCGCGCGGCGGGCTCAATGAAAGCCGGCCGCGCCTGATGGATTTCCTCGCGCGCATCCACGCCCGGCCTGCCTACCAGCGCGCGATTGAGCGCGGCGGCGAGTTCGGCCTGCAATAAGTCAAGGCTTCGCGGTTTCCCGGCTGCGCACAAACTGCGCGCGGCTTGAAAAACTGGGGCAGCTTTATTGGAAATGCCCGAACTCCGGCTGTTCGGCATCCCTGTCCCCACCCCTTGTGGATGCGCCGAGGAGCGGAGGTTCAGGCGGATCAGGGATCGCGTTGTCTGAGCGAAGCGAGTTTAGCGAGACCCCGTCTGGACCGAGCACCGCAGGTTGCCCGTAGCGAAGCGAAGGGACGCAGCAACCAGGGTCGCCTTTTCTTTGCTTACTTTCTTTTGGCGAAGCAAAAGAAAGTGAGTCGCATGCCGGGCGATCCCGGCCAGCAGGACCCTGCAACAAGCGCACGGCAAGAACAAGCAAGGCTTCGACAAGCTCAGCCCGAACGGTGGGGGCGCAGCCTCAGCCCGCCGGAATCTCCGCGCCCTCCACCAGGAAACGCACCCGCTTCACCCCCTGCCATTCATCGGCATCGAGCCGGAAAGCCAGCTTGACCCGCGCCGGCAGCGCCTCGGTATGGCCGAACCAGATGCCGTCCACCGGCTGGCCCTGGTGCTTGAGCTTGAGCGCCAGGTGTTTTTCGCCGACCAGGCGCTGCGACACCACTTCCACGATTTCGCTGAAGGTCGGCGCGGCAAAACCCTGGCCCCAGACTTCCTTGTGCAATGTGTCGACCAGGTCGGCGCGCCGGTATTCGGGCGCCAGCGGGCCGTCGGTGTCCATGCGCCGCGTCAGCGTGGCCGCGTCCAGCCATTCGTGCGCCACCTGCTGCAGCGCCTGCTCGAAGAGTTCAAAGTTTTCCTCGGCGATGGTGCAGCCCGCCGCCATCGCATGGCCGCCGAAGCGCAGCATCACGCCCGGGTGGCGCTTGGTCATCAGGTCCAGCGCATCGCGCAGATGGAAACCCGGGATCGACCGGCCCGAGCCCTTGAGCTCATGCTCCTTGCCCGGCGCCTGGCTCGCGGCAAACACAAAGGTCGGCCGGTGCAGCTTGTCCTTGATGCGCGAGGCGACGATGCCGACCACGCCCTCGTGGAACTCCGGGTCGAAAATCGCGATCGCCGGCGGCGGCTCCTCGTCCTCGTCAATCATCGCGTCAGCCGCCAGCTGCGCCTGCTCGCGCATGCCGGCCTCGATGTCGCGGCGCTCGCGGTTGATGCCGTCCAGCGTTTTCGCGAGTTCTTCGCCGCGCGCCGCGTCGTCGGTCAGCAGGCATTCAATGCCCAAGGTCATATCGCTGAGCCGGCCCGCCGCATTGATGCGCGGGCCCAGCGCGAAGGCGAAGTCAAAGGTGGTGGCCACTGCCGCCTGGCGGCCCGCCGCGCTGAACAAACCTGCCAGGCCGGCCGGCAAGTGGCCCGCGCGTATGCGCTTCAAGCCTTGCGCCACCAGGCGGCGGTTGTTGGCGTCCAGCTTGACCACGTCGGCCACGGTACCCAGTGCGACCAGCGGCAGCAAGGCATCAAGCTTGGGCTGGTTGGACGCATCAAAAGCTCCCCGCGCGCGCAGCTCCGCCCGCAGCGCCAGCAGCACATAAAACATCACACCGACGCCGGCGATTGATTTGCTTTCGAAGCCGCAATCCGGATGGTTGGGGTTCACGATCACGTCGGCCTCGGGCAGCACCACCAGCCCGTCCTTCAGCGCCGGCAGATGGTGGTCGGTCACCAGCACCCGCATGCCGAGTTCGCGCGCGCGCGCCACGCCGTCCATGCTCGCGATGCCGTTGTCCACCGTCACCAGCAGGTCGGCGCCGCCGGCCTTCACGCGCTCGGCGATCGGCGCCGTCAGGCCGTAGCCGTCGGTCACGCGGTCCGGCACCAGGTAGCCCACATGCGGCGCGCCCAGCAGCTTCAGGCCGCGCAACGCCACGGCGCAGGCCGTCGCGCCGTCGCAGTCGTAATCGGCCACCACGCAAATCTTCTGGCCCGCGGCCATCACGTCGGCCAGCAGCTTTGCCGCTTCCTGTGTGCCGCGCAGCGACGAAGGCGCCAGCAGCCGGCCCAGGCCGTCGTCGAGTTCGTCAATCGAATGCACGCCCCGCGCTGCATACAGCTGCGCCAGCAGCGGGTGGATGCCGGCCTGCTGCAGCGCCCAGACGCTGCGCGGCGGGACTTCGCGTACCTGGATTTTCATGAGGGGATCAAAACTCTCAATATATATGAGGGGGTGTCGTTCGCTGGGCGTTTACAGCCGTTCCAGCACGGTCAACAAAGGGGTAGGGGACAGGGCGCCGGCGATTTTGGCAAAGAAACCCTGGTTAGCCGTTTCAAACGTCGTGGCCCCGCGCTCACCGCACAGCGTCAGCCGCACGGCCTCGCCCGCGCGCTGGCGTGCCAGCAGGGCGGCGATTTCGTTCGCATCGAGTGCCGCCCAGGCCTGGGCATAAGCCGCCCAGTCGTCGGCGAACACGGCTTGTGCCAGGCTGCGTGGCGCGGTAACTTGCCGCGAATGGATTGACGGCTGCTGGCCCTCACCCCCGCCCTCTCCCAGGGGGAGAGGGAGAAAATCCAACGCGCCCGTGCCGCTGAGCCAGAAGGAATTGACCGGTAGCTGGCGCCGCGCCGCGCGCTCGTCGTTCAGTGCATGCGTGTACAGCAGCATCTGCATCTCGTTTTGCAGCAGCTTCATCTTGCGGGCGGTGCTGTTGGCATCGTTCTTGTCCTGCTTGGGCAGCCAGGGGTCCACATTGCGGCCCAGCACCCGGTCCAGCGAGGCGGTCGGCAGGCTGCGGAACAGCTCGCCTTCAGCCAGCCAGCGCGACGGCCCCAACGCGGGAATGTAATGCAGGGTGATGCCGTCGTCGACGAAATAAGGTTGCATGGCCGCCAGCAGGGCGCGCGATTCATCCTCTTGCAGGCCCAGCGCGGCCGGGTCCGTCAGCGTCGCATGCTCGCGGCCCATGGCCCAGTGGCAGGGCGTGATCCAGGCCCAGGCTTTGCCGGTAGAGGCCGGCAGGTGCAGCGCCGCATCGCGCGCCGCCCAGGGAATCAGCCCGTCCGCCGTGCCCGAATCCGCCAGGCCCAGCGCCAGGGCCAAGGCCCGTTCATGCGGCGGCGACAGCGTGTGGGCATCCGCTTCATCAG
>NZ_JBFUBY010000366.1:0-3263 GCF_056405515.1 Polaromonas sp. P1_G2 | reverse complement strand
CTGATGGACCTCAAACGGGACCCGACTGTTTCCGAAAATTCCTTCAAATCAGGCCAAAGCGAGGAAAGCGATGAAACTTCCCCGCTGGAAAACGAACTAACAAGCTCGGAAACGCCGGAAGCCGTGCTGGCCAGCAAGGAAATCGCGGAAATCATCAATGCCGCCATGGAGGCCCTGCCGGAGGAACTTCGTCAGGCCATCACCCTGCGTGAAATCGAGGGCTTGAGCTATGAAGAGATTTCCGAGGCCATGGATTGCCCCATAGGCACGGTGCGGTCCCGGATTTTCAGGGCGCGTGAAGCGATTTCACAGAAGGTGAAACCCCTGCTGGAAAACCAGAGCGGCAAGCGCTGGTGAGGCCGCAGCACCCAGGAGCCAATCATGAAGCCACGAAGCAAACCAGGTATTTTCAGCCCGTCACCACGGCAGCCCCGCTACCCCCGAACACCACGGACACCACGAACATCATGAAACCGTCTATGCAAACCAGCGAACTCATGTCCGCACTGGCCGATGGCCAGCTGGGCGGGGAAGACTTTGCGGCCGCGCTGCATGCCAGCCGGCACGATGATTCGGCCGTGGCCTGCTGGGACACCTATCACCTGATCGGCGATGCGTTGCGATCGCCTTCACAGGGCCTGCGCGGCGTGGATACGGCATTTTTGAGCCGCCTGAACCAGCGCCTGGCGCAGGAAGCCTCGCCGGGTGCGCAGTCCCGTCCCGCCCAGCCGGCCGTCCAGGGTTTGCCCCTGGTACTGCCTCCTCACCGCAGCCAGGCTTCCAACGACGGAGAATTCCGCTGGAAGCTGGTGGCGGGTTTCGCGTCGCTCGCGGCGGTGTCCGCCATTGCGTGGAACGCCGCCGGCCTGCTGTCGCCCCCCGCCGCGCCGCAACTGGCCCAAGCGCCTGCCTCCTCCCAGCAGGTGGTGGTCGCTTCGCCGCAAGGCCCCATGGTGCGCGATGCGCGGCTTGAAGAACTGCTGGCCGCGCACAAGCAGCTGGGCGGCACCTCGGCCCTGCAGGAGCCCTCGGGCTTCCTGCGCAATGCCACTTTTGAGACCCCTCGCAATGCCGGGCGCTGAACGCGCGCTGCGCCGCGACCGGGCTTTGGCGACACCATGAACCTCAAGCTTCTTCGTCTTCTCGCCCTGGCAGGATGCACGTTGCCGGCCATGGGGCACGTGGCGGCGCAGGCCTCGCCTCCTGCGGCATCGGCCGTGGAATCCCGCAGCATCAACGACTGGCTGATGCGCATGCATGAGGCCTCCAGGAAGCGTTCCTATATCGGCACCTTTGTGGTCTCGTCGGGCGGCGCCATGTCCAGCGCCAAGATCTGGCATGTCTGTGAAGGCGACCAGCAGATGGAACGGGTCGAAACGCTGACCGGCGCGCCGCGCTCCATCTTCCGCCACAACGACCAGGTGGTCACCTTCATGCCCGACCACAAGGTGGTCCGCAGTGAAAAGCGCGAGTCGCTGGGCATGTTCCCGCAACTGCTGCAATCGACCGACAGCCGCATCGCCGATTTCTACAAGGTCAAGCAGGAGGGCACCGATCGCGTGGCCGGCGTCGAAGCCGACATCGTGCTGCTGGTGCCCAAGGACAGCATGCGCTTCGGCTACCGTGTCTGGACCGAGCAGAAAAAGGGCCTGGTCGTGAAGCTGCAGACACTGGACACCGATGGCAAGGTGCTGGAGCAGGCGGCGTTTTCCGAACTGCAGCTCGACGCGCCGGTCAAGATGGACAAGCTGCTCCAGATGATGGGCAAGGTCGAGGGCTACCGCGTGGAAAAACCGGTCCTGGTGAAGACCTCCGCGAGTGCTGAAGGCTGGGTGCTGAAGGCGCCGGTGGCGGGTTTCAAGCCCATGAGCTGCTACAAGCGGCCGGTGACGGCCAGCCCGGCGCCCGGCGAGGAGCCCCTGCAATGGATTTTTTCCGACGGCCTGGCCTCGGTCTCCATTTTTGTAGAGCCTTTCGACCGGCAACGCCATGAGCGCGAATCCAGCCTGTCGATGGGCGCCACCCAGACCATCACCCGGCAACTGGACGCCTACTGGGTCACCGTCATGGGCGAAGTCCCCATGGCAACGCTGAAGCTCTTTGCCAACGGCCTGGAGCGCAGGAAATAATATGCCCCTGGCGTTCCGGCGGCCGGCTCTTTCCGGCGGCGGCCTGGATGGCCTGATGACCAAATTTTTGACGAGGCTGACGATGCTTGAACTGAACTGGAATCCCCTGCGCTCCTGCCTGACTGCCGGCCTGGTGGCCGCCGCTGCCGTCGCCACACTGGTGCCGGCAGCCCCTGCTTGGGCGCAAAACCGCACATTGCCTGACTTCACCGATCTGGTGGAGCAGGTGGGCCCGTCGGTGGTCAACATCCGCACCCTGGAAAAAGCCAAGCCTTCCGCCGGCGGAAGCGCCGACGAGCAGATGCTGGAGTTTTTCAAGCGCTTCGGCATTCCGGTTCCGCCCAACATGCCGCGCACCCCCCGGCCCGACCGCGGTCAGCCCGACGAAGACCAACCGCGCGGCGTGGGTTCCGGCTTCATCCTGACGGCGGACGGCTTCGTCATGACCAATGCCCATGTGGTCGAGGGCGCCGACGAGGTCCTCGTCACCCTGACGGACAAGCGTGAATTCAAGGCCAAGATCATCGGCGCCGACAAGCGCAGCGACGTGGCCGTGGTCAAGATCGAGGCGACGGGTTTGCCGGCCGTCAAGATCGGCGACATCAACCGCCTCAAGGTGGGTGAATGGGTGATGGCCATCGGCTCGCCCTTCGGCCTTGAAAACACCGTGACCGCGGGCATCGTGAGCGCCAAACAGCGCGACACCGGCGACTACCTGCCTTTCATCCAGACCGACGTGGCCATCAACCCCGGCAATTCCGGCGGCCCCCTGATCAACATGCGTGGTGAAGTCGTCGGCATCAACAGCCAGATCTACTCGCGCTCCGGCGGCTTCCAGGGAATTTCCTTTTCCATCCCCATCGACGAGGCCGCGCGCGTATCCGACCAGCTGCGCAGCACCGGCAAGGTGACGCGGGGCCGTATCGGCGTGCAGATCGACCAGGTCACCAAGGAGGTGGCGGAATCCATAGGCCTGGGCAAGGCGCAGGGTGCTCTGGTCCGCGGGGTTGAAGGCGGCGCACCTGCGGAAAAAGCCGGCATCGAAGCCGGCGACATCATCATCAAGTTCGACGGCAAGGCCATTGAGAAATCCAGCGACCTGCCGCGCATGGTCGGCAATGTGAAGCCCGGCAC
>NZ_JBFUBY010000365.1:0-3267 GCF_056405515.1 Polaromonas sp. P1_G2 | reverse complement strand
AGGTAAGGGCTTTTGCGAAACATTTTTCGCGCCTCGGGCCAGGTCGCGTCCAGCAGCACAAACAGTGGGCGCCTGGCCGGCTTGCCATCGCTTGAATCAGGAGGCAACACCTCCGTCACCACCCGCTCCGCCGCCACAAACTCGCCGGGGAAGACCAGGTAAGGCTGCCACTGCGGGTCCGCCAGCAAGGCAATCAAGTTTGGGTCCACCACGGTGCGCGCCCACTCAAACGCAAAGGTATCGGGGACCACATCAGCAATCAGCCAGCCCGTGTTGCTGGGCTTGAGCGCCTCAATATCCGCCATCACCAAGCACACACCAGCACGTACTTCAGGCACGGCCGGCCGCAAGGCACACATGCAATGGCTGGGAATCAGCCGGCAAGCGGCACAACGTTCATTGCGCGGGCCGCCGCGAGCGAGAAAAGKCTTGGAAGCGCGCGCCAGGCGGGCGGTGCGCAGGCGGGAGACGGCGTGGGGCATGGGGGGCTGGGAGAGAGGCGCCAATGGGTGTGATGACTGTTGAGCTGCTGATGGTAGTTCGACTCATGGGCTCAACACAGAAGTCAGCGATTAAAACTTAACTAATAACCTTCGCGCCTATCGAACCGCCTCACTCCAAGCTTCATAAGCTCGTTGAACTGTCTGAAAAGAACGTAGTCGAGCATCTACCAGCAATCCCAGGTCTTCCAGCCGAATGGTTATGGCTCTTCTAGACACGCCGTAACGTTGCATTAGATGGGTAGTTATCTTTTCATAACTTTCTAAGTTGCAGGGTTGCTTATCAACAAAAAGAGTTCCGTAACCCTTATTCGGAATATTCAACTCTTTAATTAGTTCTCGAAAGTCGGCAATGACGTTGATTCTTGGAATTAGGATGCAACTCGCAAGAAAATTTGCCTGAAACTCCATTCTTCCTATGTAAGTCCCCGCGGCAATAAAACCCCCGCTCGGTGAAAAATCGCTTTCGTCGCAGTATTCACGCGACATGTATTTTGAATGATCGAGAAAGTGATGCGCTAATTCGTGGGCTAGCGTGAATCGCTCACGTCCATAGGGCGCATCTTCTGGCTGCCGAAAAATCTGAATTTCAAGCGGATCGAACGTGATTCGACCAAGCGGAGGCAACGTACTAAGGTGGTCAGGTGCAGCGACGTTCTTTAAAACCTTAAGACCATGTTTAGTTTCTTCAAGATCGCACAGAGCATTTAAGGAAACCTGTCCTGTGGAATAACCTACATCAAGCAGTATTGAAGATGCACGATTTTCCAATTCATCTTTTTCCAAATACTTAACTTGGCATTTGAGGCCGTCTCTACGATTCCCGATCTCCCCGATCTGTGTTCTCGTAAGTGAAGTTTCTAACACGAAGTCTTCAACAAAGTCCCATAGAGAGTTAGTATTTCTCGCCGTCGACTGACAATAAAGATCGAAGAAGTTGCTGGTGAAGTCTTCTCCCGCAAGACCGTATTCCGCTGCAACTGATGCTTCGGCATTGGTCGTTCTTGCCGTACCAGAGGCCGAACGATCAAGCTCCCATTTGAAGGATTGATTGTCAAAGTATCGAAGTAACCCGATGCCCTTGGATTTAGAAAAGGCGCGAGTCCCGGCTTGAAAAGAATTGGTACTCGCTACAACGCATTTGACGTTAGCGCCTGATATTTGCTGTGCTTTTGCAAAAAACTCTTCTGCGTCATCCWCAGGAACCGGATGGTTGTAATTTTTGCACTCGATCAGAATTACAAAAGAAAATTCATCGCGACCTGGAGTAAATACTTCGATAGAGATATCGAACACAATTTTTTTCCCGCGATCTTTTGAGTGATAGCCCTTCTTTCTATAAATTTTGCAGCAATCTCTCTTGACCCAAAACCGATCATTCTCGATCTCTGAAAGAAAAAGCGCGTGAATTTTATTCTCTAACGTATCACCGAGGACTGTTGTGTTCATCTGGGGTGCCCTAGTACTTGGAAGGCGCGCTTAACCATACTCCCTATATGGCAGATCTATTGAAAGAGCCTGTCCGGGGGTTGCAAGCCAACGCCAAAGCTGTTCTTCCGTTAACACCGACTCACAAGTGCGTATCAAGGCTTCACCTAGATCATTGCTCTCAACTATGCTCAATCTACCGCAGGCGGCTATAACTGGTGGCACGCTTGGATCAACGCCCGGGTGGCACAGAGTTACACAAAAGGCATCTTTGTGGCCATGTATCTCCGATGCCGCGAGCACTTCGGTTGCCTTGTTGTAGTCGACTAGTCCATTTCCTTCTTTGGTCTTAAGCTCCAAAACAAGTGGAGGGGAATTTTTGAGGCAAAGCAAGTAATCTGGCGCCCCCGTTTTGGTTTTGTCGTCGAGTTTTATAAAGTCGATTTTTAGAAATCGTAGGACATTCTCGAGCGCTTGTTCGAAGGCCGTTCCTTTTGTTGAATAAAACATTTCCACTAGATCAACTCGAGCGCAATTCTTCGCGCGCTTTATATGTCGCTCAGCGGTCCGCTGTCTTTGATTAACTTTCCAGTCTCGGCAGGCATCTCTAACCCAGTTCGCCTTAGCTTTAGCGCTAGGCTTTGCCTTCGCGAATGCTTCTTCTCGAATCGCATCCGCACCAGCAGTTCCCAACATCAGAGTTGCCGGTGTTGCCATACCTTTTTTGCGTAGCACTAGGATTTCGTGCCTAGCTAGGCGGTAGGGTGACCCTGGCGGACAAAGGCCGGTTAACCAAAGAACGTCATCCGGTAGTCCTTCTTGAACACGAAAACTCAGTCGTCTTATTGCTCTTGGTAGCTTACCGATTGCGTCAAGTAAAGCATCAAAGGTTCTCAACGAAGCAGGACGACTTCCAGTTGGAACGCGCTTGTCTGCAGCGGCGGTTGCAATTCCTGAAAAACCCTGCAACACCCACGCGAGATTACGGTACATCTCCGTTAGCATGCCGGCACTTAGTTGAGGCGCCTCATGCTCGAGTTCTTTGACTTCTGCTCCATCAATCCATTTGCAGCAAAGCCACGCGGAGTTAATTGGAAGAACATCCGCTTGCCAAACGGGCTCAGCGAGATGGTCGGCATACTTTTCAGGATCGAATAGCACTCTATTTTGAAGCGGATAAGGGAGGAATCTGGTTGGCTTTACTCCGCCTTGCGGTCGAAACTCGGGGCTTGACAGGCAGCATGAAAAAAGAAGCATTGCAAATTGCAGAGTGTCGGATTTTCCATCCGACGAAGGTAGAAGCTTGTTCAGGTATGGAGCATGCTTGACCATATAGTCG
>NZ_JBFUBY010000364.1:0-3284 GCF_056405515.1 Polaromonas sp. P1_G2 | reverse complement strand
GGATGCCCATGAGGCCGTTGCGGCCACCGCCGTAGACCAGCTGCCCGCCGTGGGTGCCTATCCATGTGCCGACGAGGGCGGCGATCGCGGCAAATTCGGGATTGGCGCCCGGGCGGGAGCCGCAATAAACGCAAAGGGAGAAGGTGGGCTTGGAGTTTTCTGTCACTGCGGTGCTGTCGTTGTTCATGCTGAAAATCGTTGAAAGAGCGCCAAGGCCCAGGTGCCTGCGCAGAGCAGCAGGCTGAGCAGGACGGCGGCGCTGCCCATGTCCTTGGCGCGCTTGGAAAGGTCGTGCCACTCGGGGCCTATGCGGTCTATGGCGGTTTCGATCCCGGTGTTGAGCAGTTCCACGATCATGATGAGGATGACCGTCCCGGCCAGCAGCACGGTTTCCACCCAGTTCCGGCCCAGCCAGAAGGCGGCCGGAATCAGCACGATGGAGGCGATGGCTTCCTGGCGAAACGCGGTTTCATGCCAGCCGGCGCGCAGGCCGGCGATGGAATAGCCCGTGGCGTGCCAGACGCGGCTCAGGCCCCTGCGGTGCTTTTGGGGGTTGACCGGCTCATCGAGGGATATCGGGGAGGCCGTAGGGGTGGATGCTGGCAGGGAGGCGGAAAGCGGGACTTGTTCGGGCATGGGGCGATTGTCGCGCAGCTTTATGGCATGTTGATGTTAGGGCTGCTCGGCCACATCATTACCGGCTGTGACCTTCGACTTTTCCTTGCGGCGGGGCTTTTCAGGCGCCACCCAGGTGATCAGCCGGGTTCCTGCCCAGGCATCGTGCCAGAACTGCTTTTGCGGATGAAAACGCGCCAGGATCGCCCAGATGGCGACCCAACCCAGCGCCAGCACGGCGCCTTCGCGGCCCGGCAGCGCCAGCATCCAGCTGACGGCCAGCGGCGGCAGGAACCATAACCAGCTCAGCACATAGCGCAGCAGGGCGCGCTTCTGGGAGATGGGGGCACCGTGGACGTCAACCACGCGGATGTTCCAGGTTTTCATCGCCAAGGTTTGGCCTTTTGCCCAGAACCAGACGAAGTAGATGCCGAAGATCACAAACACAAAAGCCTGCAGCGCGTGGCGGTTGTCCAGGGCGTTGCGGGTCTGGATCAAGGTGCTGAAGAGGTAGCCGGCCAGGAAAACCACGCCGAACATCAGCATGCCTTCGTACATCCAGCAAGCCATGCGCCTGGGGATGGACGGTATTGAGGGGGTATCGGTGGCTGTCAAATGTGTTGCTCTTCAATGCTCGCTGGCAGGGGACTGCCGGAGCGGCCAATAAATCCGGCCGGCTTGCCCGCCGGCGGTATGTCAACGCTGGGGCGTTGCGCCTGGGCCGCTGGCAGGCAGTGCCGCTGGGGCGGCTGCCACCGGGGTGGAAGCATTGATTTTAGGCGCAGCCTTGCTGCTGGCCTTGACCGGGTGCGGTGGAACCGGCGCCAGCTTCTGAGGGGCCACCGGCTTGACGGCGGTCGCGGCCCCGGCGGGCTTGGGACTGGCCTTGGCCGCCAGCTTTTGTTTTTCTTCAGGGCTGAGGGCTTGGTAGGTTTCCCATTTGGCCTTTTTCTCTTCAGGCGTGAGCTGCTTGGAGAGCTCTTTGGTCTTGCCGAAGTTCAGCCGTGCCTGGGCGCGTTGCTGGGGGCTCAGCGTGACCCATTCGTTCATGCGGCTGTGCAGGTTGGCCTGTCCTTCAGGGGGCAACGAAGGGTAATTTTTTGAGATTTCCAGCCATTTGCGTTTTTGCTGCTCGCTGGTGGTGTTCCAGCTTGAGGCCAGGGGCGCCAGCGCCTTTTGCTGCATGGGGCTGAGTTCAGCCCAAGTGGGTTTGGATGCGGTGGTTTTGGCCGGCGCGCTGGCGGCCGATTTGGCGGCGCCGGGGGCGCTGGCAGTGGCTGCGGGCTTGGTTGCTTGGGCAAAACTGAAAACCGGTAATGCCAGCAGGGCGACTGTCACGAGCCCAAGCGACAGCCATTGCAACTTCAACCGGGTTGAAGGGTCAAGAGGCAGGGGGAGGTGTCGGGCGGCTGCTGGGCGGCTCATTGGACCGTAGGGGCTTGGCGAGTCACTTTGAGGTACTGGACAAAACCGGGGTCGGCAAAGGCCGCGGGTGGGAGCTCGTCGGTGAGCAGCGCCACGTCGACTTCTGCCAACTCCTGGGCGCGGTTGTCGTTCTGAATCGAATTGATGACCAGCAGCCCCACGACCAGCGCAACAAGCGGTAACACCGAACCAATGCGTGCCCACCAGCTCAGTCCGTCGTCGGAGCCCCAGGTGAGGGCTGCGCTGGCACCGTTGCCGACGACACCGCCGGCGGTTTCGGTTTTTGCGATCTTGCGGCTGGAGACAGCCTGGAAGCGCGCGGCGCGCAAGCGCTCGGAAATGTCGTAAGGCAGGTCTGCAGCACCCGCGGACAGGTAGGAGGCGGTT
Organism: Polaromonas sp. P1_G2; assembly: GCF_056405515.1. Classification (NCBI taxonomy): domain Bacteria; kingdom Pseudomonadati; phylum Pseudomonadota; class Betaproteobacteria; order Burkholderiales; family Comamonadaceae; genus Polaromonas; species Polaromonas sp. P1_G2. The sequence goes on along the minus strand of NZ_JBFUBY010000364.1, from coordinate 857 downwards.
TTCAGGCCAAAGCGGTCCTGGAGGATGGCGGCTCTTTTTTGTAGTGAATTAGTCATAGTTTTATACCTTTGGCGCTCAGGGCTTTGCTGAGAGCGTGAACTGCGCGTGAACAGTGCGTTTTGACACTACCCTCTGAACAGCCCATGGCGGCTGCTGTTTCAGCGACGTCCATTTCCTCCCAGTAACGCATCAGAAAGGCTTCCCGTTGACGGCCCGGCAATTCCTTTACCTGCAGTTCGATCTCATGCAATATTTGCGCCCGCTCCGTGGCATCCTGGGCGCTCTCCGTACCCTCTGAGTTGGTCAGGGTCTCTAAAGTTTCCAGAAGATCGAAATCTCCGTCTTCGCCGGACGATTCGAAGTCGCTCATATTGGAGAAAAGCGCGTTGCGGGTCTTGCGGCGGCGAAACCAGTCCAGCGTGGTGTTGGCCAGGATGCGCTGGAACAGCATGGGCAACTCGGCGGCGGGCTTGTCGCCGTAGTGCTGCGCCAGCTTCATCATGCTGTCCTGAACGATATCGAGAGCAGCTTCTTCGTCCCGGACGTGGTAAATGCTGCGCTTGAAAGCCCGTTTTTCAACGTTTTTCAGGAAATCCGAGAGTTCTTGTTCAGTTGCCAACGGTGTGGGGTTCCGGTTCGTCCAGCGCTGCAGGATGGCCGCGGTCTTCGCGGGGCCTGTGCCGATCAGCATGCATCCTGGGATGCCGCTGGAAAATTATCGCATCATGGCCGGTGCTGGCTGGCCCTTTTTGAGGCCTTGCGGCCATTGCGCAACGCGAAATGTCATAATATGCCCTGCAATTCAAAAGGCAAACGGGTCATGACTCGGCGGTTTATGTTTCCGCTTATGGTTCTGG
>NZ_JBFUBY010000363.1:0-3309 GCF_056405515.1 Polaromonas sp. P1_G2 | reverse complement strand
GGAGGGCGCATGACCTCACCACCCAACACCTTGATCGCCCACGCCGCCGCCTACGAATGCAACGGCGAGCCGGTCTCGGCCGATGCGTTTTACGCGATTGCCTGCGACCCGCGCCGCAGCGTTGCGGTCGAGGCCTGCGCCGGCGCCGGCAAGACCTGGATGCTGGTCTCGCGCATCGTGCGCGCCCTGCTGGACGGCGCCACCGCCGCGCCCGGGCAGCAGGTCTTGCCGCATGAGATCCTGGCTATCACCTTCACCAAAAAAGCCGCCGGCGAAATGCGTGAGCGCCTGGACGACTGGCTCAAGGCCTTCGCCCATGCCGACGACGCCACCCTGCAGCGCGAGCTTGAAATGCGCGGCGTACGGCTGGACATCGGCAGCGCCAAGGGCCGCAACGCCGCGCAGCAGCTGCGCGAGCAACTGTCCAGCCTCTACCGCTCCATTCTGGCCAGCGGGCGCTCCGTGCAGATACGCACCTTCCACAGCTGGTTCGCCGCCTTGCTGCGCAGCGCGCCGGTCGCGGTGCTGCAGCGGCTCGAGCTGCCCGTCAACTACGAACTGCTGGAAGACGACGCGCCCGCGCGCGCGTTGGTCTGGCGGCGGTTTTACGCGGCGGTCGCGGCCGATGCCGCGCTCAAGTCCGACTTCGAGGCCGTGGTGCTCGCGCACGGCCGCTTCCAGGCCGACAAGGCGCTGCAGGCCGCGCTCGATAAGCGCACCGAGTTCACGCTGGCCGATGAAAAAGGCGTGATCGCCGCCTCGGTGCAGCCCTTCACGGCGCAGTTCACCGAATTCGGCGGCCTCGACGAACCCGAAGAGCTGCTTAGCAGCAACCGTTTCCACCGGCAGACCTTGAGGGACGCCGCCATTGCGCTGGGCCGCGCCAGCGCGCCGACTTTTTCGGCCAAGGGGGTGGAGCTGGAGCAGGCGCTGACGGCGGGCGATATCCCGGCCGCCATCGCGGCCCTGCTGACCGAAAAAGGCACGCCGCGCAAGTTCGGCGAAAAAATCATCGGCATCGAACAGGTGCGCATCGCCCAGGACCTGGTGCTGCGCGTGGCCGCCGCCCGCCAGCAACACGACGCCTGGCAATACCAGCAGTGCCTGGCGCGCCTGACCCGCGTGTTGATCGCGCAGTTCACCGCCCTCAAGCGTGAACGCGGCTGGGTCGACATGAACGACGTCGAACGCGCCGCGCTGCTGATGCTGGCCGACCCTGTGCTGTCGGGCTGGGTGCAGGAGCGCCTGGACGCGCGCATACGCCACCTGATGATCGACGAGTTCCAGGACACCAACCCGCTGCAGTGGCAGGCCCTGTATGCCTGGCTCATCGGCTATTCGGGCGCGGGCACGGCCCCCAGCGTGTTCCTGGTGGGCGACCCGAAACAAAGCATTTACCGTTTCCGCCGCGCCGAGCCGCAGGTGTTCCGCGCCGCGCAGGCTTTTGTGGTGCACGGCCTGGGCGGTGATCTGCTCAGTTGCGACCACACGCGCCGCAACGCCGAAGCCGTCATAGACACCGTCAACGCCGCCATGGCCACGGCGCGCGAGGCCGACGGTTATGACGGTTTTCGCGAGCACACCACAGCCTCGGGCCTGGCCGGCGCCGTGGGCAGGTTGCCGGCTATCCCGCGCAACAAGGACGAAGAAGAAGCCTCGCCGCTGGCCGCCGGCTGGCGCGACAGCCTGACCATGCCGCGTGAACTGCCCGAAGAAACCCTGCGCACGCGGGAGGCCCGGCAGGCTGCAGCATGGATATCAGAGCAGATCGCCGGCGGGCTGCGGCCCCAGGACGTGATGGTGCTGTCGCGCAAACGCGCAGGCCTCTTGCCGCTGCAGGACGAACTGCGGGCCCTGCACATTCCCGCCCAGGTCGGCGAAAAAACAGAACTCATTGACTGCTGCGAAGTGCTCGACATGGTGGCGCTGCTCGACGTGCTGGTTTCGACGCAACATGATTTGTCCCTGGCGCGCGCGCTGCGCTCGCCGCTCTTCGGCCTGGCCGACAACGAGCTGGTGCAACTCGCGCTGCTGCAGCGCGAACACGGCGCGCCCTGGTACGCGCTGCTGCAGAAGGAAGAACTGCTGACGCCCGAACTGCAGGGCCTGGGCGAGATACTCGCGCGCTGGAAGAGCTGGCTCGACAGCCTGCCGCCGCACGACGCATTGCAAGGCATTTATGACGACGGCGACGTGTTGGCCCGCTTTGGCGCCGCCGCGCCTGCCGCGCAGCGCGGCGCGGTGCTGGCCAATTTGCGCGCGCTGCTCGGTGTGTCGCTCGAATTGGACGGCGGCCGCTACGCCACGCCCTATGGTTTTGTGCGCGCCCTCAAGGCCGGCGGCACGCAGGCGCCGGCCACCGTCAGCAGCGAGGCGGTGCGCCTCTTGACCATCCACGGCGCCAAGGGCCTGGAGGCCGATGCAGTGCTGCTGCTGGACACCGACACCGTCGAGCGCAATGCCGACAGCATGGGCGTGCTGGTCGACTGGCCCGGCGAGGCCACCGAGCCACGCAAGTTTGTGTTCCTGGTCAGCGAAAGCCGGCCGCCGGCCTGTGCCGCCGAGGCCTTGGCCGCCGAGCAGGCCGCGCGCAAGCGCGAAGAGCTCAATGCGTTGTACGTGGCCCTCACGCGTGCCCGCCACACCCTGGTCATCTCGTCCATAGAACCCTACCGCGCCACCACCGAAAGCTGGTGGCAGCGCCTGCAGGGCTTGCTGGGCGAACTGCCCGCGCCCGTGGCCGACGAAAGCGCCGGCCTGCGCCCTGAGGCGGCGGATGCCGGCGTGTTCTACCTGCCCGAACTGCGGGAGCTGCCCGAAAGCCTGATGCCCGAGCCGCCTGCTTCCGGGCATGTGGATGAGGATTCCCTGAAAGCACGCATAGGCAAGGGCATGCACCGATTGCTCGAATGGGGCGGCGCGCTGTCGCCCGAGCAGGTGGCGGCCGTGGCCCGCGAATTCAGGTTGAGCCCGGCCCAGGCCGCGCAGTCGGCCGCGCTGGCCGGCCGCATCCTGGCAGGTGAGGGCGCCTGGGCCTGGCGGCCCGAGGTGCTGGCCTGGCAGGGCAACGAGGTCGACCTGGTCTACGCCGGCCAGGCGCTGCGGCTGGACCGCCTGGTGCAGCGCAAGGACGCCGGCCATGAAGGCCACTGGTGGGTGCTCGACTACAAATCGGCCGTCGCGCCACAGCGGCAGCCCGCCCTGGTCGCACAGCTGCAGGCTTACCGCGCGGCGGTCCAGCGCATTTACCCGGGCGCGGCGGTCAAGGCGGCTTTTCTCACGGGGCAGGGAACTGTGGTCGTGGTGGAG
>NZ_JBFUBY010000362.1:0-3833 GCF_056405515.1 Polaromonas sp. P1_G2 | reverse complement strand
GCTCCAGCCCTTTATTTTCTTGCGTCGGCAGTGATTGATTCGATAGTCTCAATACCGCCTGGCCTGAAAATCAGGCGGCCAGCTTGGCTTTCACCTGTTCAACGATGGCGCCGAAAGCAGCGCTGTCATGGATGGCCATGTCGGACAGAACCTTGCGGTCGATCTCGATGCCGGCTTTCTTCAGGCCGTTGGCAAACTGGCTGTAGGTCAGGCCGAATGAACGGCTTGCAGCATTGATACGGGCGATCCACAACTGGCGGAACACGCGTTTCTTGGTACGACGGTCACGGTAGGCATATTGCCCAGCCTTCATTACCGCTTCTTTGGCGATACGGAAGACGTTGCCGCGGCGGCCGCGGAAACCTTTTGCAAGGGTTAAAACTTTTTTGTGGCGGGCGCGAGCCGTTACACCACGTTTGACGCGAGGCATGTGTGTACTCCTTGTTCGTCGTTAATTAAATGCCTTGGCCTGGGAGCATCTGTGCCATGTGACCCATATTGGTCTCATGAACAGTCACACCCGGACGAACGCGGAAACGCTTTTTAGCGCCGCTCTTGGTCTTCATTTTGGGCATGTAAATGCTCCTTTTCATTTGTGCTCGTGAGGCGCTGCGAACCTTCCGCAGACTTGATGGCCCCGAGCCACTTGTAGTAGCGAGGTATGACCCTTGCCACCGCCGGCGAAGCCTTCCGGCATTCGCTGGTCGCGACGGCTTTGACCCCGTCACTTTCGAAAGAAAGGCTTGTCGCCTCCCTTCACTGGAAATGCCTTGCGGCATCCTCCTCAACGGCCCGCCGGATCGCTCCGGCAAGCCTGTGTTCTTCTAACTATCCTCAGGCCGCAGCCGAAGGCGCCGGTGCTGCCGCAGTTTCGGCTGCCGGCTTGCCACCGGGCTTCTTGCGGCCGGGCGCGATCATCATGACCATCTGCCTGCCTTCAAGCTTGGGGAACTGCTCCACCACAATCAAATCCGCCAACTCGTCGCGAATACGCGCCAGCAGGGCGAGGCCCAGTTCCTGGTGCGTGATTTCGCGGCCACGAAAGCGCAAGGTGATCTTGCACTTGTCGCCCTCTTCCAAAAAGCGCTTGATATTGCGCAATTTGATGWTGTAGTCCCCATCGTCAGTGCCGGGCCGGAATTTGACTTCCTTGATCTCGATCACTTTTTGCTTGGACTTCGCTTCCGCCGCCTTCTTCTGCTCGGCATACTTGAACTTGCCGTAATCCATCAACCTGCACACCGGCGGAACCGCCGTGGGGGAGATTTCAACAAGGTCCACGTCGGCCTCACCTGCCAGGCGCAATGCCTCCGCGATGCTGACAATGCCTAAAGGCTCGTTGTCTGGCCCGCTCAGACGTACTTCGGGGGCCATGATTTCACGGTTCAAGCGGTGCTTGCGTTCTTCACGGTGACGGCGGTCACGAAATTCAGTAGCGATGGTTCTATCCTTTAACTCTTGCTATAAAAGCTATAGCGGCTTGCGCCCGTCCTGCAAGGACGAGAAGCTTCAATGCCCACAAATTCGGAGGAATTCGTCAGCGATTCAGGCTTTTTGTGTGATGTCAGAAGCAATTTGCCGGGCAAATGCATCGAGGGGCATCACTCCAAGGTCTTTGTTACCCCGGGCGCGCACTGCTACGGATCCGGCTTCCTTCTCCTTGTCGCCTACGACCAGGATGTAAGGCAGCTTTTTCATCGAGTGCTCCCGTATTTTATACGTAATTTTCTCATTGCGCAGGTCCAGGTTGACCCTAAGCCCTTGATTTTGCAGCGTTTTGGCAACTTCCCGGGCATATTCGGCCTGGGAATCGGTGATATTGAGGACTGAAACCTGCTCGGGAGCCAGCCAGGTCGGCAACGCGCCGGCGTGCTCTTCGATCAAAATTCCGATAAAACGCTCCAGGCTGCCCACAATCGCGCGGTGCAGCATCACCGGCCGGTGACGGTTGCCGTCTTCGCCCACGTATTCGGCATCCAGTCGTTCCGGCATCGAAAAATCGACCTGCATGGTGCCGCACTGCCATTGGCGGCCGATGGCGTCCTTCAGCGTRTATTCGATCTTGGGGCCGTAAAACGCACCGTCGCCGGGAGCGATTTCAAACTCGCAACCGGACGCACGCAGGCTTTCCATCAGCGCGTGCTCGGCCTTGTCCCAGCTTTCGTCCGAGCCAATGCGCGCTTCGGGGCGCGTGGCTACCTTGTAGATGATGTTCTTGAAGCCGAAGTCGGTGTACACCTTCTGCAGCAAGGTCGTGTAGTCCACACATTCCTTGAGAATCTGGTCCTCTGTACAGAAAATATGGCCGTCGTCCTGCGTGAAACCGCGCACGCGCATGATGCCGTGCAGCCCACCCGAAGGTTCGTTGCGGTGGCACTGGCCGAATTCACCGTAGCGCAGCGGCAGGTCGCGGTAGCTCTTGATCCCCTGCTTGAAGATCAGGATGTGGCCGGGGCAGTTCATGGGCTTGAGCGCGTATTCGCGCTTTTCGCTCTCGGTCGTGAACATGTTGTCGCGATACTTGTCCCAGTGGCCGGTTTTTTCCCACAGCGTCTTGTCGATGATCTGCGGGCCTTTGACCTCCTGGTAGCCGTTGTCCTGGTAGACCTTGCGCATGTACTGCTCCACGCCCTGCCAAACCGTCCATCCCTTGGGGTGCCAAAACACCAGGCCGGGGGCATGGTCGTCGATGTGGAACAGGTCGAGCTCCTTGCCGAGCTTGCGGTGGTCGCGCTTTTCGGCCTCCTCCAGCATCGTCAGGTACTGCTGCAACTCGTCCTTGGTGGCCCAAGCCGTGCCGTAAACACGCTGCAGCATTTCATTGCGGTGGTCGCCGCGCCAGTAGGCGCCGGCCACTTTCATGAGCTTGAAGAACTTCAGCTTGCCCGTGCTCGGCACATGGGGCCCGCGGCACAGGTCTTCGAAGGCGCCTTCGCGATAGAGCGACACGTCTTCATTTGCGGGGATGCTGGCGATGATCTCGGCCTTGTAGTGTTCGCCGATGCTCTTGAAGTGCGCCACGGCCTCATCGCGCGGCAACACGCGGCGGGTCACCGGCTCATCCTTGGCGGCGAGTTCCGTCATGCGCTTTTCGATCGCTATCAGGTCCTCCGGCGTGAACGGGCGCTTGTAGGAGAAATCGTAGAAGAACCCGTTCTCGATCACCGGGCCAATGGTGACCTGCGCATCCGGGAACAGCTCCTTGACAGCGTAGGCCAGCAAATGGGCCGTCGAGTGGCGGATCATGTCCAGGCCGTCGGCATCCTTGGCGGTGATGATGGAGACCGCGCTGTCTTTGTCGATCAGGTAGCTGGTGTCCACCACCTTGCCGTCGACCTTGCCGCCCAGGGCGGCTTTTGCCAGGCCGGCACCTATCGAGGCGGCCACTTCGGCGACCGTAACAGCTTGCGGGTATTCGCGCTTGGAGGCGTCGGGGAGCGTGATCTGGATCATGGGATGAAATTTTTAGAGATAAAAATGGGAGCAACAAAAAAGCGCGGAACACGCCGCGCTTTGATGGGGGAAATTTGGATGAGAGCTATAAATTGTGTAGCTAACAATCACCAAGGGGAGCGGCCTAGCGCCCTGGATGACTCCAGAAAACGGACGAGGTCGTAGTTCGCGGTGTCATAACCCGAACGATCCTTCCTGTTTCCAGCTTGATTGATTGCATGCGCGTATTTTACGGCAGGTTGGCAAGACCCCGTCCGCGGCGCCCGTTCAGCGTTGCGCGAAACGCTATTGCGAGCCAGGCGGCAAAAAGCCCAAACCAAGGCAACGCGGGCATTCAGTGATGACGGTCTGCTTTTCGACTTCGAAATGCTCGTTGATAT
>NZ_JBFUBY010000361.1:0-3342 GCF_056405515.1 Polaromonas sp. P1_G2 | reverse complement strand
CCCTTGCCCAGTGCGGTTTTCACATACTCTTTCCCGTCGGCCAAAGTGAAGGCCAATTCCAGCGCCTGGTTGGCGCCGGCTTCCTGCATGTGGTAACCCGAAATCGAGATCGAGTTGAACTTCGGCATGTTCTGCGCCGTGTATTCAATGATGTCGCCGATGATGCGTATGCTGGGCTGGGGCGGGAAGATATAGGTGTTGCGGACCATGAACTCCTTGAGGATGTCGTTCTGGATGGTTCCGCTCAATTTGTCCTGGCTCACGCCCTGCTCTTCGGCCGCGACCACATAGCCCGCCAGCACCGGCAGCACCGCGCCGTTCATGGTCATGGAGACGCTGACCTTGTCCAGCGGGATCTGGTCGAACAGGATCTTCATGTCCTCCACCGAATCGATGGCCACACCGGCCTTGCCCACGTCGCCGGTCACGCGCGGGTGGTCACTGTCGTAGCCGCGGTGCGTGGCCAAGTCAAACGCCACCGACACGCCCTGCCCGCCGGCGGCCAGCGCCTTGCGGTAGAAGGCATTGGATTCCTCGGCCGTGGAAAAGCCCGCGTACTGGCGGATCGTCCAGGGGCGCACCGCATACATGGTGGCCTGCGGGCCGCGGATAAAAGGCTCGAAACCCGGCAGCGTGTTGGTATGGGGAAGATCTTTAGTGTCTTCGGCGGTGTACAGCGGCTTGACGCTGATGCCGTCCGGCGTCTGCCAGTTCAGCGCTTCCAGATTGCCGCCGGGAGCCGACTTGGCGGCCGCTTTGGCCCAGGCCTCAAGGCCGGCGGCGGGAAATTCAGGTTCGGGAGGACGCTTGGACATGGGATGTTTACCGTAACAGGATCTGCAGAGGCTGGCGATGCACACCAGGACCCTGGAGATGGGATTCGTGATCGCTCCAAGTTTACATCATTTATAATTATTGATGCAAAATTCAGTTTGGAGTAAGATGCCTGCAGCGCTGACAGGAAGCAGCGTGCACCAAGCTCGCCTTACTTATTAAAAACACCCCTATGTCCATGGCCGCCGTGTCCCTGACTCCCCGAGCGCTTTATGAAGAAGTCGCCGAGCTTTTGCGCCAGCGCATTTTCAACCGCGAACTGGCGCCGGGCAGCTGGATAGACGAACTCAAGCTGGCCGAGGAATACGGCATCAGCCGCACGCCGCTGCGCGAGGCCCTCAAGGTGCTCGCCACCGAGGGCCTGGTCACCATGAAGGTACGGCGCGGCGCTTACGTGACGGAAGTCTCCGAACGCGACCTGACCGACGTCTACCACCTGCTCTCCCTGCTGGAAAGCGACGCGGCCGGCGTGGTGGCCACCCAGGCGACCCCGTCCCAGCTCAAGGAACTGCAGGGCCTGCATGAGGAACTCGAAAAAGCCGTCGGCAACCGCGAGCGCTTTTTCGAGATCAACGAGGCCTTTCACATGCGCCTGCTGGAAATCGCCAACAACCGCTGGCGCGACCAGATGGTGGCCGACCTGCGCAAGGTGATGAAGCTCAACCGCCACAACTCGCTGCTCAAAAGCGGCCGCATTGAAGAATCCCTGGCCGAGCACCGCGCCATCATGCAGGCGCTGGCCGCGCGCGACGCCGACGGCACCGCGCAGCGCATGCGCGAACATTTCAGGAACGGGCTGGAAGCCGCGGGCTGAGAACTGCTCACGGCTTGAACAGCATCAGGCCTGCGGCAGCGCCTCCCAGTGCTGAACCACCTTGCCGTGCTTGTCCACACTCTCAAGCTGGACGCGAAAACCCCACAGGCTCGCGATGTGCTTGATCACCTCCTGGACGTCGTCCGTCAGCGTCCGGTCGTTGTGGCGGCTGTGGCGCAAGGTCAGCGAACGGTTYCCACGCACGTCCACGTCCCAGACCTGTATGTTCGGCTCGCGGTAGTTCAGGTCATGCTGGCGCGACAGCGCCTCGCGCACGTGCCGGTAGCCGGCCTCGTCATGGATGGCCGCAACTTCAAGCTCGGACCTGCTCGCGTCATCCACCACTGAAAAGAGGCGGAATTCGCGTATCAGGCGCGGCGAAAGGTATTGCCCGATGAAACTTTCATCGCGGAAATGCCGCATCGCGTAGTCCAGCGTCTCCAGCCAGTTTGAACCGGCCACGTCCGGCAACCACTGCCGGTCTTCCTCGGTGGGGGACTCGCAGATGCGCTTGAGGTCGCTGAACATGGCAAACCCCAGCGCATAGGGGTTGACGCCGTTGTAGCCCGGATGCGTTACCGGCGGCTGGTAAATGACGTTGGTGTGGGATCGCAGGCATTCGATCATGAAACCGTCGGTCAGCAAGCCCTCGTCATACAGCGAATTGAGCAGCGTGTAATGCCAGAAGGTAGCCCAGCCTTCATTCATGATCTGGGTCTGGCGCTGCGGGTAAAAATACTGGCCGATCTTGCGCACGATGCGGATCACCTCGCGTTGCCAGGGCTCCAGCAAGGGCGCGTTTTTCTCGATGAAATACAGAATGTTTTCCTGCGGCTCCGGCGGAAAACGGCGATTCGTTTTTTCAGCCGGCTTGTCGGCCGGTTTGGGCACCGTGCGCCACAGGTCATTGAGCTGCTGCTGCAGATAGGCCTCGCGGTCCTTGCGGCGGGCCTCTTCCTCCGCCAGGGACAGCTTCTGCGAACGCTGGTAACGGTCCACGCCGTGGCTCATCAGGGCGTGGCAGGAGTCCAGCAGCTGCTCGACCGCCTCCCAGCCGTGGCGCTCCTCACACTCGGCAATATAGGCCCGCGCATACACCAGGTAGTCGACGATGGCCGCGGCGTCGGTCCACATCTGGAACAGGTAGWTGCCTTTGAAGAAGGAGTTGTGGCCGTAGCAGGCATGCGCCATCACCAGCGCCTGCATGGGCATGGTGTTTTCTTCCATCAGATAGGCGATGCAGGGGTTGGAATTGATCACGACCTCGTAAGCCAGCCCCATCTGGCCGCGCCGGTAATTTTTTTCCGTCGAGATGAACTGCTTGCCGAAGGACCAGTGCCGGTAGTTCACCGGCATGCCCACCGAGGCATAGGCGTCAATCATCTGTTCTGCGGTGATGACCTCGAGTTGCACCGGGTAGGTGTCCAGGCCGAAGGCCTTTGCCTTTCGCGCGATCTCGCCGTGGTAGAGCTCGATCAACTCGAAGGACCAGTCGGACGGGCTGGGCAGGCAGGCATGCCGGCGCCCGGTGCCGGGCAAGCCTGGTGCCGCCACTTCGGCGGGCTTCTTCGTGCTCTTTGTCATGGCTTGACGCCTTTTTTGAACAACTCCCTGAACACCGGGAATATCTCGTCCGCGCCGCCCACCTTGCGCATCGCAAAGTTCCGGTTGGCCTCCTGCACCTGGGTGTACTC
>NZ_JBFUBY010000360.1:0-3393 GCF_056405515.1 Polaromonas sp. P1_G2 | reverse complement strand
CCTCGGGCATCCACCAGGACGGCGTGTTGAAGGCGCGCGATACCTATGAAATCATGCGCGCCGAGGACGTGGGCTGGAGCGCCAACAAGATCGTGCTGGGCAAGCTGAGTGGGCGTAACGCCTTCAAGCAGCGCTTGCTGGAGCTCGGTGTTTCGATGGAAAGCGAGGCGGATATCAACAACGCCTTCGCCAAGTTCAAGGAACTCGCGGACCGCAAAAGCGAGATCTTCGACGAAGACATCCTGGCGCTGGCCAGCGATGAAAGCGCTTCCCATGACAACGAGCAGTACGGCTTTGTGTCCCTGTCGCAACACAGCGAAACCGGCGAGCGCCCCCAGGCCAGCGTCGTGTTCACGGTGGCCGGCAAGGAAGTCAAAGGCGAGTCCGACGGCAACGGCCCCGTGGACGCCTCCCTCAAGGCCATCGAATCACATGTCAAAAGYGGTGCCGAGATGGTGCTTTACTCCGTGAACGCCATCAGCGGTTCTACGGAAAGCCAGGGGGAGGTGACGGTGCGCCTGCAGAACAGCGGGCGGGTGGTCAACGGCGTGGGGGCCGACCCGGACATCGTRGTGGCGTCCGCCAAAGCCTATTTGAGCGCCTTGAACAAACTCCAAAGTAAAGCCGACCGGGTTGCCGCGCAGGGATAATGTAACAAGTCGGAAAATAAAATCCTTTATATTCAATGACTTAGCGTTGGGTCTGAGTGCGGATAGGGCTTTGAGCGTTAAAAATCGCACAAGTGAGTGTGTTTTTAGGAAAGTCACGCAAGTTTTTGATATTGCGTGACTTTTTCTATTTGTATACACTCCAGCCATCCCACCCATTGCAATCCCCACGCAGGCAATATTCACCATGTCTCATCAGATTTTCAATCGCGCATTAAAAATCGTTGGATTCGTGGCTCTGATAGCCGCCTTTGCAGTGCCCGCCGCCAATGCGGCGACCGCCAAAAACACCATTGTCAAAAAGCAGCACGCTTCGTCCAAAGCGTCCGCCTCCAAAAAAATTGTCTCCACGCGCAAGAGCGTACGTTTTGTTGCAGGTACAAAACGCAGAAGCATCATTCGCGCGTCCATTCCCGCCAAACCTTCGTTTGGTCAGATTGCTGGTTTGCACGGCTCGCAGGATCCTCTTGAGCTCAAGTCCAGCGTCGCGCTGGTGATCGACCAGGACACACGTGAAGTGCTGTTCAGCAAAAACGACCATGCTGTATTGCCGATTGCATCCCTCACCAAACTGATGACCGGCGTCATTGTCAGCGGCGCCAAGCTGCCCATGGACGAACTGATCACCATCACGCAGGATGACGTGGACACCGAAAAGGGCAGCAGCTCGCGCCTCAAGGTCGGCACCACGCTGACCCGCGGTGAACTGCTTCACCTGGCCCTGATGTCCAGCGAAAACCGTGCGGCGCACGCCCTGGGCCGCACCTATCCCGGCGGCATGGGCACTTTCGTGAGCCTGATGAATGCCAAGGCCAAGATGCTGGGCATGACCGACACCAGCTATGTCGAGCCCACCGGCCTGTCCAGCCGCAACCAGTCGAGCGCGCAGGACCTCGCGACATTGGTCAATGCGGCCCATGGCGACCCCATGCTGCGAGAGCTATCGACCTCCACCGGTTATCAGGTGGCCGTCGGTAGCCGTACGCTGCAGTACAACAACACCAACCGCCTCGTAAAAAATCCCGAGTGGGACATCGGCCTGCAGAAAACCGGCTATATCTCCGAAGCCGGCCAATGCCTGGTCATGCAGACCAAGATCGCGGGCCGCAAGCTGATCATGGTGTTCCTGGATTCCGCCGGCAAGCTGAGCCGCCTGGGCGACGCAGAGCGTGTGCGCCGCTGGGTGGAGTCCAACCCCGTGAGCACYGAGCCCAAGCTCAACGTCAGCGCCTCCGCCAAGCAGGCAAACGGTTGAGTGTTGGCCCTTGCGGCCGCGCTCAAAAAAGCAGTCCGGTTTTATTTGGGCCTGTAGCCCAGCGCCGCTGAAATCTCATTGGCCGTTGCCTGCAATTTGGGCAGCCAGTGCTCATCAAGCCGGTCCGCCGGCGCCGAAATCGACAAGCCAGCCACCAGCTTGTTCTGGTCGTCGTAAATCCCTGCGGCCATGCAGCGCACCCCGAGTTCCAGCTCTTCGTTGTCGCGCGCGATGCCGTACTGGCGTGCCTTGGAAAGCTCGCGCTCGAGCACCGGTAATTGGGTGATGCTGTTGCGCGTCTGCCCCGAAAGCCCGGTTCGCGTCGCATAGGTGCGCAAGCGCTGGGGATCGTCAAAGGCCAGGAACAGCTTGCCCACGGACGTCAAATGCAGCGGTGCTCGGCCACCGATGGCGCGCACCACCTGCATGCCGGATCGCTCGCTGTAGGCGCGCTCCACATACACGATTTCGTCGCCCTGGCGCATGCTCAGGTTCACTGGTTGCTGGGTGATCTTGTGCAGCTCGCGCATGGGGATCAGCGCGGCGTCGCGTACGTCCAGGCGCGCCTTGACGAGGTTGCCCAGTTCCAGCAGGCGCATGCCCAGCCGGTAACTGCCGGCTGCAGGGCGGTCAACGAAACGGCCGGTAGCCAGGTCGTTCAGGATGCGGTGCGCTGTGGAAGGATGGAGGCCCGATTTTTCGCTGATTTCCTTGAGTGACAGCGCTTCCTCGCGATTCGCCAGGATTTCAAGCAGTGTGAACATTCGTTCAATGACCTGGACGGTCGGCGTGGCGGGGAGGGTGGAATCGGGCTTTTTCATGTGCAGGCTTTCTGCTACAAATTTTACCCTGTGAAATGCAAAAGCGTCTGGTGACGCTCGCGGAGGCTCAGGCTTGAGTGGGGTCGCTGTTGCCCTCTGACGTGGCGGCGGTAGGCGTTGAGGTCAGTACCCAGCGGCCGTCCATCAGCACTTCATTGGGTTTGAACCCCGCCTTGTAGTTCATCTTTGGGCTTTCGGCGATCCAGTAGCCCAAGTAGACGTAAGGCAACTCCAGGCGCCGCGCCTGCTCTATTTGCCAGAGCACGCTGTAGTTGCCGTAGCTCGCGCGGGCGTCCGGCTCATAAAAGGTGTAGACCGCCGAAATGCCGTCTTCCAGGACGTCCAGGATGGAGACCATCTTGAGTGCGCCCGGCTCGCCGTTGGGCAGGGTTTCGCGGAACTCCACCAGGCGCGAATTGACCCGGCTTTGCAGCAGGAACTGCGTGTACTGGTCAATGCTGTCATGGTCCATGCCGCCGCCCGCATGGCGGCCGTTCTGGTAGCGCAGGTAGAGCTGGTAATGCTCTGGCATGAAGCAGAGCTTGAGGATGCGTGCGTGCAGCGTGTGATGCCGGTTCCAGGCGCGGCGCTGGCTGCGKTCCGGGCTGAACAGCTCGACGGGCACCCTCAGCGGCACGCAGGCCTGGCA
>NZ_JBFUBY010000359.1:0-3449 GCF_056405515.1 Polaromonas sp. P1_G2 | reverse complement strand
GACCATCCAGGGTTGCTGCCATTTTTTTGTGCCTTGTCTGGGTTTTAAGAGGGGGTTTCCAGCTCGAGTGTGCACCATTGCCCGTAGGCCGGCGCTTCAACAGGCCACTCGTCGGCCCTGGTGATCTGACGCGTGCCGCGCGCGATCAGTTCCACGGCACGTATGACACCGGCGTGCGTGATCCACAGGGTGTCTGCCTGGCCCCGCAATTCATCGAAGGCCGAGGCGACACGTGCCATGACCTGGCTTGTGCTTTCACCGCTGCCGCCCACGGCGTATTCGGCGAAGCCGTCTGTCCAGGATTGCAGTTCTGTGGGGGCGATGTCCCGCCAGGCTTGGCCTTCCCAGGCGCCGAAGTTGATTTCCTGAAGCCGTGGGTCGCTGCTGCAGGCCAGGTCGGGCCGGAGTTCGCGCAGGGCTTGCGCGAGTTGAGCGCATCGCTGCAAGGGGGAATGGGCAACGCGGGTGTCGGCTGGAAGCAGCTTGGCCAGTGCCTGTGCGCATTCTGCGGTGGCGGCAACATCGGCTGCCACCTCCTGCCGGCCGTAGCAGATGCCGGGATCTATCAGGGGGTTTGCGTGGCGGACCAGCCAGAGTCTCATGGCTTGGTGGCCGTCCTGGTCACAGGCTGATCGCGAGGCCGAAATAAAACGCGATTTCGCACACCTGCTGGGTGGCGCCCAGGCAGTCACCGGTAAAACCTTGCAGCCGGCGTTTGAACATCCGCCCCATCCACAGCAGGGCCAGGAGGGCAAAGCTGCAGGCGACGATCAGGTTCAGGGCGTCCAGCGCAAGGGCGGCCAGGGCGAGGGCGACAAAACACCAGGCAAAGCYGACCAGCAGGGCGCCCGGCGAGATCTGGTCGGCCAGCGGTTTGGACTTGGAGGCGGCCGTGTCGCCGGCGTGCGGCAGCAGGTAGATCAGCAGCAGCGGCAGGCCGCGCGAGACGACGTGGCCCGTCCACAGCGCGGCGCAGATGTACCAGCTCGCAAAGGGCGCTTCTTCCCAGCCGGTGGGCGCGCCCTCGACCGAACCGAGGATGGCCAGCAGCGAGACCTTGGCGAGCACGGCCAGCACCAGGGCCATGGCGCCGAAGGCCCCGACGCGCGAGTCCTTCATGATCTGCAGCGCGTGCTCCCTGTCGTGGCCGCCGCCCAGGCCGTCGGCTGTGTCGGCCAGGCCGTCTTCATGAAAGCCGCCGGTCAGCAGCACGGTGGCGGCGGTGGACAGCGCGGCGGCCACCAGCGGCGTGAAGGTGGTGTCGGGCAGCAGGGCCTGCACCAGGGCGTACAGGGCGGCGGCAAAAGCGCCGGCCAGGATGCCGACGCCGGGGAAGTGTCCGGCGCTGGCGCGCAGCAGTTCGGGGCTGTAGCCCACCCAGTCGGCCAGCCGCCCGGTGATGGGGATGCGGGTGAAGAACTGGACGGCGAGCAGGTACTCGCGGATGAACTGGGCGATGGCGGTCATGCGGTGCCCCTTGCGGTTCAGGCGTCTTCGCGGCCGCTCACGCCGGCGGAGTCAAAGCTGGCCATCTCGTTGAGGAAACCGGCCGCCGACTGCAGCAGCGGCCAGGCCAGCAGCGCACCCGTGCCTTCGCCCAGGCGCAGGCCCAGGTCCAGCAGCGGATCGGCCTGGAGGTGGGCCAGCAGCAGGCGGTGGCCGTGTTCTTCCCCGCGGTGGCAAAACACCATGTAGTCCTGTACGGCGGGCGCCAGGGCCCTGGCCGCCAACGCGGCGGCGCCGGCGATGAAGCCGTCAACCAGCACGACGCGGCGCTCGCTCGCGGCCTGCAGCATGGCGCCGGCCATCATGGCGATTTCAAAGCCGCCCAGGGCGGCCAGCGCATCCAGGGGCTGGGTGGCGCCGGCATGGCGGGCCAGTGCCTGTGCCAGCACCTGGCGTTTGTGCGCAAGCTGGGCGTCGTCCAGGCCGGTGCCACGGCCCGTGGCCTCATCTATGCCGACGCCCGCCAGGCGCGCGAACAGCAGGGCGGCGGCGGAGGTGTTGGCAATGCCCATCTCGCCGAAGGCGACGGCATTGCCGGGCAACTGGCGCACGATGTCCATGCCGGCCTGCAAGGCGGCGCGCGCCTGCGCGGCCGTCATGGCGGGCTCGTGGCGGATGTTGCGTGTGCCGGGCGCGATCTTGCGCTGCAGCAGCTGCGGGTGCGGCGCGAGTTCGGCCGCGACGCCGGCGTCCACCACTTGCAGCGCAAAACCGTGCTGGCGCGCGAAGACATTGATGGCGGCGCCGCCGGCCAGCATATTGCCGACCATCTGCACCGTGACGGCCTGCGGGTAGGCGGAAACGCCTTCGGCGGCGATGCCATGGTCGGCCGCGAAGACCACCATCTGGGGTTCGCGCAGCGTGATGGTTTCACTGCGCTGGACCAGGCCCAACTGCAGCGCCAGGCTTTCGAGCCGGCCGAGCGCGCCCAGCGGCTTGGTCTTGTGGGCGATCTTGTGCCGCAGCCTGGCCTCCAGCGGGAGGTCGGCGGTGGGCTCAATCGCGGGCAGGATCAGGGGTGGAAAGTCGGGAGCGTTCATCGGTGATCAGCTTGAGGCAGGCGGGGCAGAAGCAGGACGGCGCGTTGCCTTCGGCCCGCGCGGGACGTTCACTGGGAACAGGCATGAGGTGAGGCAGTTTGACGCACCAGCATTCGGCATCACCCGCCACCATGCCGCAGCGCAGGCCGGCGCCGCAGCGCGGGCACACCGAGGTGTTGGCCGGGGCGGGCTTTGCCGGGGGTGCGCCTTGTGCATTCATGGCGGTTGTGCCGGGGTCAGCTTTGCAGGAAAAGCCGGTAAACCGGGTTGGCGGTTTCCTCGACGTGGGGGTAACCCAGGGTGTCGAGGAAGTCCTTGAAGGCTTTGTTGTCGGCCTTGGGCACCTGCAGGCCCACCAGGATGCGGCCGTAGTCGGCGCCCTGGTTGCGGTAGTGAAAGAGGCTGATGTTCCAGCCCGGCCGCATGCTCGAGAGGAACTTCATCAGCGCGCCGGGCCGCTCGGGGAAGATGAAGCGCAGCAGGCGCTCGTCTTTGGACAGCGCGCTGTGCCCGCCGACCATGTGGCGTATGTGTTCCTTGGCGAGCTCGTCGTGCGTGAGGTCCAGGGTCTTGAAGCCGTGCCGCGAGAAATTGGCGGCGATCTTGGCGCTTTCTCCCTTGGCCGAGGTGGTCAGGCCGACGAAGACATGGGCTTTGGCGTCGTCGTTGATGCGGTAGTTGAACTCGGTCACGCTGCGCGGCCCGCCGGGCAGCTCGCCGATGACTTCGCAAAAGCGCCGGAAGCTGCCGCGCTCTTCGGGAATCGTTACGGCGAACAGGGCTTCGCGCTCTTCACCGACCTCGGCGCGCTCGGCGACGAAGCGCAGGCGATCGAAGTTCATGTTGGCGCCGCACAAAATCGCGGCGTAAGTCTCGCCCWTGGTCTTGTGCGTGGCCACGTAC
>NZ_JBFUBY010000358.1:0-3494 GCF_056405515.1 Polaromonas sp. P1_G2 | reverse complement strand
GTTGACGCCGCTGGCGGCCACGTCTTTCAACGCCGCGATCAAGGCCATGGGTGCCAAACGCTGGCAGTGGCTGCACAAGCTGGTCTACCTGATCGCCGGCCTGGGCTTGCTGCATTTTTTCTGGATGCGTGCCGGCAAGAACAACTTTGCCGAGGTGTTTGTCTACGCCACGATCATCGCGGTGCTGCTGGGCTGGCGCGTGCAGCAGTACCTCAAGAAAAAGAAGCCGCAGCCCGCCTACGGCGTTCGCGGAAAACTGTCCTAGCGGTCAGCCGACCAGTTGCTCTTGCCGCATCTGGTCTTCCGCGGTTTCGCGGCGGCGTATCAGGTGCACCTGGTCGCCGTCGACCAGCAGTTCGGCCGCGCGGCCGCGGGTGTTGTAGTTGCTGGCCATGCTCATGCAATAGGCGCCGGCCGACATCACGGCCAGCTGGTCGCCCGCCACCACGCTGAGCGCGCGGTCGCGGCCTATCCAGTCGCCGCTTTCGCAGACCGGCCCGACCACGTCGTAAGTCATTTCCACCGCACCCTTTGTGGCGGTAGCCGTCACCGGCGCGATGGCGTGGAAAGCCTGGTACATCGCCGGGCGCGGCAGGTCGTTCATGGCCGCGTCGATGATGCAGAAGTTCTTGTGCTCGCCGGGTTTGACGTAGAGCACCTCGGTCAGGCAGACGCCGGCATTGCCGACCAGGGAGCGGCCGGGCTCGATCATGAGCTTTTTGCCGCCATAGCCGCGTGCATCCAGCCGGGCCAGCAATTGCTGCCACAGCGCATCGGCTTCGGGGGGCGTGTCGTTGTTGTAATTGATGCCCAGGCCGCCGCCGAAATCGATGTGCTCCAGCGGGATGCCGGCGCCTTCAATGGCCGCCACCAGGTCCAGCACCCGGTCCATGGCGTCGAGGTAGGGCGTGGCGTCGGTAATCTGCGATCCGATGTGGCAGTCGATGCCGACGACGCGCAAGCCCTTGAGCGAAGCCGCATGCTGGTAGATGCGCAGCGCGTCTTCGTGCGCGACGCCGAACTTGTTGTCCTTGAGGCCGGTGGAGATATAGGGGTGCGTCTTGGGATCCACGTTCGGGTTGACGCGGATGCTAACGGGTGCTCGCAGGCCCTGGGCCAGCGCCACCCCGGACAGCACGTCGAGCTCAGCCTCGCTTTCGACGTTGAAGCAGCCTATGCCGGCGGCCAGTGCCTTGCGCATTTCGGCGCGGGTTTTGCCCACGCCCGAGAAAATGATTTTTCCGGGCTCGCCGCCCGCCGCCAGCACGCGGTCGAGCTCGCCGCCCGAGACGATGTCAAAACCACACCCGGCGCGGGCAAACACCTGCAGCACGCCCAGCGAGGAATTGGCCTTCATGGCGTAGCAGATCTGCGCATGGCGGCCGGCAAAGCCGCGCTGGTAGGCGGCCAGCGCCGACAGCATGGCGGCCTTGGAATACACGAAGAGCGGCGTGCCATGCGCGGCGGCGAGATCCCGCAGGCGCAGGTTTTCAACAAAGAGCTCGCCCTCGCGGTAGGCGAAATGCGGATGGCCGGGAAGGGATGGGCGGGTCATGGGTGGTGCTGGCTGTGGAAGGAAAGGTTCGAGGTATCTTAAGGAGAGCGCGGCGTGCGCGCCATGACCGATTCAAGGTGTCTTTGCGTCGACGCCTTGGATTTCAAGGTTCAGGCCGCGCACGGCCTGGAGCCTTGCAGGGCCGGCCGTCAAATGCTTAGCGGGCGGCCGAGGCCGGCACAACCGGTGCGGTCACGGCGGCGGGAGGCGCCTCAGGAAGGGTGGTTGATGGCGCGGGCGAGGTGGGCAGGGCCGCGGCCGGGACCTTGGGCGGCACGGGAAGGTAAAGCGCGCCTTTTTGGCCGCAACCGGCCAGCAGGGCGGCTGCGGCCACAATCGCGGCAAGGCCATGCCGGAAGCCGGGATTGCGGGCGCGGCCTAAAATTTGAACTGAAGAAACCATGACGGGATTGTAATGACGGACCTTGAATACCAGGATCTGGCCGAGCGCGCGCTCCAGGCAGTGGAAGCGGYCTGCGACCGGATCAACGATGAGACCGATGCGGACATCGACAACCAGCGGACCGGCGGCATGGTCACGCTGACCTTTGCCAACCGCAGCCAGATCGTCATCAACCTGCAGAAACCGCTGCAGGAAATCTGGATGGCGGCCAGGGCCGGCGGGTTTCACTATAAATACAGTGCGGGGCGCTGGGCTGACACCAAGGATTCCAGCGAATTTTTCGCCCAGCTCTCACGCTACGCCGGCGAGCAAGCCGGCCAGCCGCTGGTGTTCAAGGCGCCGGACTGATTGCTCCGGCCGCGCTGGAAGTAAAAACGGCCCGTGAGGGCCGTTTTTCATGCACGGTGCGCGACCGTCAGTTCTTGAACAGGTCCAGGATGCGCTTTTTCTCGTCCGAAGGCGGTAGCACCTGGATCGCGCCGCCCGGTCCGGCGGGACTGGCCGGCTGGCCCGCATTGGCGGCGGCGGCCGGGTCTTGCTGGATGCCCACGGTGCTGACACCCGAGCCCCGGGCGTACTCGCTGTAGTACCACTCGCCCCCCACGTTGACCACGCCTTCGGGCGCCGGGTATTCGGCGACCGGCACGCCCTTGAGGGCGTATTCCATGTAATTGATCCAGATCGGCAGGCTCAGGCCACCGCCGGTTTCCCGGTCGCCGAGCTTTTTGGGCGTGTCGTAGCCCATCCAGACCGCCGCCGCCAGCGTGGGCTGGAAACCCACGAACCAGGTGTCGATGGAATCATTGGTCGTGCCGGTTTTGCCGTAGAGGTCGGGCCGCTTGAGCGTGGCCTGCGCCTTGGCCGCCGTGCCCGAGCGCGCGACTTCCTGCAGCAGGCTGTCCATGATGAAAGCGTTGCGCGCCTCGATGCCCCGGGCCGACTCGTCCAGCGCGGGCGGCTTGGTGTCCAGCAGGACTTTGCCGCGCTGGTCGGTGATTTTGGTGACCAGGTAGGGATTGACGCGGTAGCCACCGTTGGCGAACACGGAGTAGGCGGTCACCATCTGCATGGGCGTGACCGAGCCGGCGCCCAGCGCCATGGTCAGGTAGGCGGGGTGCTTTTCGGCTTCAAAACCGAAGCGGGTGATCCAGTCCTGGGCGTAGGGCGCGCCAATAGCCTGCAGGATCCGGATGGAAATCATGTTCTTGGATTTCTTCAATCCGGTGCGCAGGCTCATGGGGCCTTCGAAATTGCCGTCGTAGTTTTTCGGCTCCCAGGGCTGGCCGCCGGTGACGCCCGCGTCGAAGAACAGCGGGGCGTCATTGACCACGGTGGCGGGGGTGAAGCCTTTTTCCAGTGCGGCGGAGTAGATAAAGGGCTTGAAGCTGGAACCGGGCTGGCGCCAGGCCTGGGTCACGTGGTTGAACTTGTTTTTCTCAAAATCGAAGCCGCCCACCAGCGCGCGTATGGAGCCGTCGCGCGGGTCCAGCGCCACAAAAGCGCCTTCAACCTCGGGTAGCTGGGTGATTTCCCAGG
>NZ_JBFUBY010000357.1:0-3509 GCF_056405515.1 Polaromonas sp. P1_G2 | reverse complement strand
TGGCCTTCCTCACGTCGTTTGATGAAATCATCGTCTCGCTGTTCGTCTCCGGCGGCGACAACTCCACACTCACACGCAATATGTTCAACGCCTTGCGCGACCAGGTGGATCCGACCATCGCGGCCATTTCCACGCTGATCGTGGCTAGCACTTCGCTGATGCTGGCGGTGACGCAGTTCATTGGGAAATCCAGGGAAGCCGATCGCAAGGCTTGAGCGCCCTGCCCGCATCCGGAATCACCGCGGCCCGGACTTCAAGGCCGCAGCGACTCGGCGGCAAATGCGGCGGCAAACAGCAGGGGTTCGTGTTCTTTGCCGAGGCGGGGGGTTTGCTGTTCCAGCAAGGCATTGCGCTGGAGGGCGGCATGCGCTTCGGCCAGGCCCTGGGCATAAGCCTCCCGGGCGAGGCGCTTGGCCTTCCTCTCGCCATGGATTCCCACCCGGTAGTTTTTACGCCGGCGCTTGCCCCACGCATCCAGCCAAAAAGCCTGCCAATAGGGCGCGGGCGTGCCGCCCGGTTTTTTGGAGGCGGCCAGGTAGCGCGCCACGCCCACCGTTCCCGATGAATTGCCCCTGGTTTTTTGCGCACGGCGCCACTGGCGATGGTCCGCGTCAAATGAGGCGATGTGAGCCTCCAGCGCATCCCGGTAAATCTTGGCGGCGGCCAGCGACTTGCGCTTGCCGCCGTAGCACAGGTCGGTGAATGCCCTGGTCACGGTCCGCCCATAGCGCCGGACACAGACTCGCCAGCTTCTCTCGCGGTCGGACTCGACGCGGGTGATGCGGCGCAAGGGATTTTGGTAGTCGGTTCTGAACATGGTTTTAAAAAACCTGAACCGTATTCGAATTCCCCCGCTCCCCCCACCAAGATTGTCTTGGCGCGGGTATTGTTTGTTGGATTTCCCGAGCTCGGCCGTATTCAACTCCGAACGCGCACAGCAAGGGGGCCGCAAGGTACGCTCACGCGCCGCGGCAGCGCCCCGGATAAGTGCGGATCCAGAAATCAGGCAGACGCTTGCCGGCCGGGACAAGCCCGGCACGGCCCCGGCCTTTGCACCGGTTCAGCGCGGCGCCAGCAGCTCCGCGTAGCGCGCGAGGTCGACGTTGCCGCCGCTCACGATGACGCCTATCCGTTCTCCCTTCGCGGGCGGATTCGCTTCGAGCACCTTGCAGGCGCCGGCAAAGGACAGGCAGCCGGTGGGCTCGACCACCATCTTCATGCGCTCGGCGAAAAAACGCATGGCCTCCACCAGCTGCGCGTCGCTCACGGTAAGGATGTCGTCGACGTCGCGGCGGATGATGCCGAAGGTGTAGTCGCCCAGGTACTGGGTCTGCGCGCCGTCGGCGATGGTCTTGGGTGTGGCGATACGCACGATGCGGCCGGCGCGCAGCGACTGCAGGCCGTCGTCGCCGGCTTCCGGCTCGACGCCATAAACCTTGCACTTCGGTGCCAATGCGCGCGCGGCCAGCGCCGAACCGCCGGTGAGTCCGCCGCCCCCCAGGCAGATGTAGAGGCTGTCCAGCGCGCCAGTCTCCTCGAACAATTCCTTGGCGGCCGTGCCCTGGCCCGCGATCACGTCGGGATGGTCGTAGGGTGGGATCAAGGTCATGCCGCGCTCGGCGGCCAACCCCTTGGTCAGGGCCTCGCGGTCTTCGGTGAAGCGGTCGTAGAGCACCACTTCGGCGCCATAGCCGCGCGTGGCGGCAAGCTTGGCGGCGGGCGCGTCCTGCGGCATCACGATCACCGCGGGCATGCCCAGCATGCGCGCCGACAGCGCCACCGCCTGCGCGTGGTTGCCCGATGAGAAGGCGATCGCGCCAGCCTTGCGCTGCGCGGCATCGAACTTGGACAGCGCGTTGAAGGCGCCGCGAAACTTGAAAGCGCCCATGCGCTGGAAGTTTTCGCATTTGAAGAAAAATTCGGCGCCCCAGCGCGCCTCGGCGGTGGCCGATTTCAGCACCTGCGTGCGGTGCGCATGGCCTTCTATGCGCGCGGCGGCGGCAATCACGTCTTCGTAGGTGGGGAGTTGCATGGCGAAGGAGGCTTTCATTGCGGAGCAAAAATAAGGGCTTAGCTTAAACGAAGGCTGCACTTTCCCGACAGAAGCAGGCAAGCCCYTTCTGTACCGATACAGATGCCTGATTCGCTTTAGCAGCGGCGCAGAAGGCACAATGAGGCGATGCGCGCCCTGCTCTCTAGTTTCTCCTGGCGGGAATTGCAACACCACCCCTGGCGCAACGCTGCCGCGGTGGCGGCCGTGATGCTGGGCGTGGCGCTGGCGTTTTCGGTGCAGCTGATCAATGCCTCGGCGCTCAGCGAATTCTCCCAGGCGGTGCGCGCCGTCAACGGCCAGCCCGACCTGGAGCTGCGCGCCGTGCAGGGCGGCTTTGACGAGAACCTCTACCGCCGCGTGGCCGCCGACCCGCAGGTGGCCCTGGCCAGCCCGGTGCTGGAGCTCAGCACCTATGCGCTCACCACATCCGCGGGCGGCAAAGCCGAACGCCTGCCGCTGCGCATCATCGGCGTGGATGCCCTGGCAGTGGCCGCCATGGCGCCGGCCCTGATGCCGGTGCCGTCCACCGACGCGGGGCGCTTCGCACTGTTCGCACCGGGCCAGGTGTTCCTGAACCCGGCCGCGCGGCAATTGTTCAGTGGCCCTTCGCTGCGCCTGCAAAGCGGCCTCGAACTGCGCGAGGTGGCCGTGGCCGGCAGTGTGGGTGCGGGCGGCGGGCCGCTGGCCGTGATGGACATCGCCGCCGCGCAAGACCTGTTCGGCAGGGGCGGCCAGCTTTCGCGCATAGACCTGCGGCTCAAGCCCGGCGCCGAAGCTAGGCGTTTCATCGCCTCGCTGCAACTGCCGCCCGGCATCACCGCCACCGCGCCGGGCAATGCGGCCGAGCGCGTCAGCAACCTCTCGCGCGCCTACCGCGTCAACCTCACGGTACTCGCATTGGTAGCGCTGTTCACCGGCGCCTTCCTGGTTTTCTCGGTGCTGTCGCTCAGCGTGGCCAAGCGCGCGCAGCAGTTCGCCTTGCTGGGGGTACTCGGGCTGACGGGACGCGAGCGCCTGCAACTGGTGCTGGCCGAGTCCGTGCTGCTGGGCCTGGCCGGCAGCGTGCTGGGCATTGCGCTGGGCACGGCGCTGGCCGCGCTGGCGCTGCGGCTGCTGGGCGGCGACCTGGGCGGCGGCTACTTTTCCGGCGTCGCGCCCAGCCTGCAATGGAACGGCGCGGCGGCTTTTACCTACGGCGCGCTGGGCGTGCTGGCGGCGGCAGTGGGCGGCTGGTGGCCGGCGCGGGCCGCGCAAAAGCTTCCGCCCGCGCAAACGCTGAAAGGCCTCGGTGCCGCCGCCAGCGGCGGCAAGGGCCACTGGCTCAGCATCGCCCTGGCGGCGGCAGTGGGCGGCTGGTGGCCGGCGCGGGCCGCGCAAAAGCTTCCGCCCGCGCAAACGCTGAAAGGCCTCGGTGCCGCCGCCAGCGGCGGCAAGGGCCACTGGCTCAGCATCGCCC
>NZ_JBFUBY010000356.1:0-3537 GCF_056405515.1 Polaromonas sp. P1_G2 | reverse complement strand
GATGAAGCGCTGGCCGTTGGGGATGCCCAATTTCAGGCAAAGTGCTTTCAACGCATCAAGTCGATTCAGAAAAATGGCGGCTCAATTCTCTTGGTAAGTCATGCTCTCGAACAAGTCGGTCATTTCTGCGATCGCGTTCTACTTTTGAATGACGGCAATCTGCTTGCCGATGGCAAGACCGCCGAGACACTGACTCGATATACGAAAAATGCGTTAGAGGTCGAGAGGCCGTCTGAAGACAGGCGTCCTTCAGAYGATCCGTTCGCGTCACATTCGTCGTACAACGCCAATGAGACCCGCTGGGGCGACCGGGCTGCAACGATCAAAGATGTCTGCTTGGTCCAAGATGGAGCCACCAATCCAAAAGCTTTTTCGCCAGGCCTGGAAATAGAGCTGAAGTTCGAGGTTGAATTTCACGCCATTGTCAATAAACCTGTTTACGGCCTGACGATCAAAGCCGACTCTGGGGCCGAGCTCTTCAGCATCAATTCGCTTCAGTCATGCGCCGAATGTTTCGTCTCAGCGCAGAAGGCCGGCGACAGTATCAAGGCCTGTTTCCGCCTCCGCCCGTTTCTGGATGCTGGTGACTATTCGATATCCGTCGGAGTAGCCGGGGAAACAGAGAGCGGCATCATCCCCCATGACAGGCGCTATAACTCAATCATTCTGCGAATCGCTCATCCAATTACGTCGTCAGGCAGCATTGCGATGCGGCCCTCTTTTTACATTTTGGATTGACTCTCCGACGGCATAACCAAATTAGCGAAGGAAGGGGGCCGATGTTGATTTTCGGCAGAAGCACTATGTGATCGTGTACGACTTAGATGGAAAATATTCCCCGACCATTTCACGGGCTACTCAATGCACCCAGTTTCCGCCGGCAATAGAAGCACCCTCCGAGTATCAGTTCTGGCCATCTCTGTCGTTCTTTCCCTTTTCTTTTGGCAAGGCAGGGCGGGGTTCAGCTTGTGGGATGAAGGTTATCTCTGGTACGGAGTGCAAAGAGTCATGCAGGGTGAAGTGCCTATCCGTGATTTCTCAGCTTACGATCCAGGCCGGTATTACTGGTCTGCGGCACTCATGCGGACCTGGGGTGACAATGGCATTATGGCCTTGCGGGGTGCGACGGCCATCTTCCAGGCGATAGGATTATTTGTCGGCTTGTTTTTGATATCTCGAACCGCCAAAGCAGCAGGCAAGCAGGCAGGCCTCTACTTGCTGCTATCAGCTGCCGTGTTGGTGGTATGGATGTTTCCTCGCCACAAACTTTTCGATATTTCGCTGTCAATCTCATTGATTGGCGCATTGGCTTTTCTTGTCCAGAATCCAAGCCGCAAACGCTATTTTTTCACCGGCATCTGCATTGGCCTTGCCGCCGTTTTTGGCCGCAATCACGGAATGTACGGGGTTGTGGGCAGCATTGGGATTCTTGCCTGGGTGAGCATCAAGCGCACCGATTATCCAGAAATACTCAAGGACTTTGCGTATTGGCTGGCAGGCGTCGTGGCTGGTTTTACACCCGTACTTTTGATGACATTGCTGGTGCCTGGCTTCGCCCTCGCTTTTTGGAAAAGCATTCTCTTTTTATTTGAAGTTAATGCCACTAACCTTCCCCTTCCGATACCGTGGCCATGGCGAGTGGACCTTGCATCGGCAACTGTTGGTGATGCAACCCGTGGGGTGTTGATCGGCCTGTTTTTCCTCGGAACAATTGTTTTCGGCCTGCTATCCATTCTGTGGGTGGTCCGACAAAAACTTCAGAACAGACCCGTACCTGCCGTGTTGGTTGCGGCGTCGATGTTAGCGCTCCCCTATGCGCACTATGCGTATTCCCGAGCTGACGTTGGACACCTGGCCCTAGGCATTTTTCCCCTGTTGATCGGTTGCCTTGCAATCCTGGCCGGGCAAACTGCAATCGTCAAGTGGCCGGCCGCACTCGTGCTCTGTGCCGCAAGCTTTTGGGTGATGCACATATTTCACCCTGGATGGCAATGTCACGCTGGCAAGCGATGTGTGAGTATGGAAATTTCGGGTAGCGATCTGCTGATGGACTCCGGCACGGCAAGCGATGTTGCGTTGTTGCGCAGTCTAGCCGACCGATATGCCAAGAATGGAGGAAACTTCATTGCCACTCCCGTCTGGCCGGGCGCGTATTCTCTGCTCGAGCGCAAGTCTCCGGTGTGGGAAATTTATGCGCTTTTTCCTCGATCTCAAGAATTTGAGCGCGCAGAGATCGAGCGAATAAAGTCAGCAATGCCTGGATTTGTGCTTGTTTTTGATCTGCCGCTAGATGGTCGTGATGAATTGCGCTTCCGGAATACGCACCCGCTAATTCATCGGTATATTTTGGACACCTTTGAGCCTCTTCCCGATTCGCCCAACCCAGCCTACCGAATCTTCAAAGAAAAAAAGGCGGCGCAATGACAAATCTACCTAGAAACCAAACATCCAAGTGATATGACAAAGCAATATCGGTTCGATCCAACACAAGGAATCTGGTCAGATCAGGCATCGGTCGCGATTCCTTACTCAGACGGTGATGAGATTGAAAATTACCTTTTTTCCGTCGTCAAACTTGCGAGGGACGTGAGCGTAATCTCCTCTGAAATTGCATCCGCAATCAAGGACTGGCCCTCCGAGTACCATTTTTCCCCCGTACGCCACAATCTTTTGCGCCCTTTTGCCATCGGTCTGGGACAACGGGTGCTTGAGCTTGGTTGTGGTTGCGGCAGCATGACCCGTTATCTGGGGGAGACGGGCGCAACAGTCCTTGCCGTGGAAGGCAGCCAACGCCGAGCGGCTATCGCGGCAGAACGGTGCCGGGATTTACCTGATGTATCAATTTACCGTGACAACATCACAGATTTCGAGTCGGCCGACAAATTCGACTATGTCACGCTCATTGGCGTGCTTGAATACGCCACAAAATTCATCAACTCGGACGATCCGGTCGAGGCCTGCCTGAAGCATGCTCAGTCCTTCCTGAAGGAAGATGGTGCTCTCATTCTGGCGATCGAGAATCAGCTTGGCCTCAAATACTTCAACGGCTGCAGCGAGGACCACCTAGGTACGCCTTATTTCGGCATCAACGGCCTTTACGGAAAGGGCGACCCAGTGACATTTGGTCGTCATGCGCTGGCTAAAAAGTTGAGGCAATCTGGTTTGCCGGCCCAGGAATTTTTCTACCCATTTCCCGACTACAAGCTCCCGGGTTTGATCCTGAGCGATGCGGGCAATGTGGATGCGCGACTACGTCTTGCCGATCTTCTTCTCCCCCATTCCGGATGGGGTTACCAGGAAACGCATCAACGCGCCTTCGATGAGGGGTTGGCTTGGCAGAGTATTGCCGCCAACGGTCTTACGGGAGAGCTCGCTAATTCATTTCTGATCTGCGCCCGGAAATCCGCTCCGTCACCTGTGAATTGGCTGGCAAAGGCATATGGTCGCTCTCAGCGACATCCCGCCTTTTTGACGGAAACCACCATTGCGCCAAACGACGAAGAGCGCCTCGTAGTAACAAAACGCCCCATTCATCCC
>NZ_JBFUBY010000355.1:0-3542 GCF_056405515.1 Polaromonas sp. P1_G2 | reverse complement strand
GCACTAGATTGGTGTCGGGGCGCTTGCCGGAGTGGGGTTAATTCCCTGCATTGATAAGCATTAGGTGCTTGAACGGCTATGCCTTAACCATTGCTGTCAGACGGCCACCGTTTGTGCTTCAACGGCGGCAGAATGGCCCACTTTCGGTAAGCGACCCCGCAAAATCACGTTTTCTAAGACTGGATTCGCGCACCTCCGCTACTCCTTCCTGACGAGTAAGACTCACGTAGCATTGTTCCTGGTCAGAGTTGAGGGTGGCTCGATACGTCTTTCCTGCCGCTGGCACGAACGATACGATGAGACGACAGCGTGCGGTGCCTTCATAGGCGCTGAATGCAAATGCAATTTCCTTGTGGGGGTCCAGCCTCACCACACGTTCCTCCCCTTGAGCCAGGAGCTGGGTTCCCCCGAAATTCATTGGGGTCGTGCAGTTGGACGAATCCTTAAACCCATACACCTGCATATTCTGTTTGCCAGCCCTGGCGATAACCAGCTTTGCTGCATCGGGGTTTGTTGACTCTGGATAGGGATCTCGCATGGCAGCGCACCCCGCTACGCCTGCCGCGACAACGGCGATCACGGCCAGGACGATTGAATTTTTCATTTTCTTCAGCATAGGTGCCTCTTTTTTATGTGTGCTCAGCGCGACCGTGTTACACGGCACTGGCGTCGACGTCTGAGTCGACGCGTTTCTCGGCACTTGGAGCGCTTGGCTCAGAGGATGCCACAGCCACAGGCTGAGCGCGCGAGAACTGCATCCGGCGCGGGCGGCTGACATTCGGCGCACATTTTCATCTTGAGATCTGGTGTTGAAAATGACCGGCGGTCAGCCATGGCCTCAGCGCGGTTCCCCGCAAGCCTGCTGCAATGAAGGGTGGGCGCTGCTCATCATGGGATTCGGGGGAATCTGGCTGCGAATCTCGGCGGCTCGCGTGCGGGCCTGTTCTGCTCGTGCCGGGTCTCCGCCGCGTTGCCAGGCGAGTGACGCTTCTTCCAGCAGCCCGGCCACCAGCAGCGGGCTGCGCTTTTGGTAAGCGGGTTCCATTTTCGACAAGGCGGTGATGTAAGACTGGGCGGCCAGTTGAAACTGGCCGGCCTGATAAGCCACGCGTGCAGCCTCACGCACGATGCGGCCTTCTCTGAATTCATCCTTCTCGGGCATGAGGCTGTTTTGTTCACGGGCAATGGTGAGCATCTTGAGTGCCGACCCGTAGTCACGGCAGGTGTAGGCAATGGCCATTCCTGTTTCCCAGGCGACACGCGACCCCCATTCAGGAGACCAGCCAGGATTTTCCTCCAGCGTCTTCCACGCCGCCACAAACTGCTGGCGTGCCCCGGCATAGTCCATGGCATCAAACCGCTTGCGTCCGGTCATGAACTCTATTTCAGAGACTTTCCACGCCGGCTGGCTTGCCTGCGCAATGCTTTTCTCAGCGCCCACCAACAATGCTGCAGTTGCAAGCACGAGAGCCAGATACTTTTTCATGTGGAGGACCTTGAAAGAACGCATTGGCGGATGATAGCTGGCTGTAGCCTGACGGCAGCCAAGACATAATCAATTGAGCGGCCCGGCCAGGGCGCCATATCCATCAGGAGATGCCGATGGCATTCGTCAGTGAAAGAGAAGTGTCTGAGGACGACATCGTGAAGTTCAAGCTGCGTGAAATCAGCAAAGAGCCGGATGCAAAATTTTTTATGTGGACGATAGACCGGGAGCGTGACGTCTATATCCGGCCCACGGGCTATGACTGGCAGGAACCAACGCGCCAGTATTACAGCTGCTACTGGAAAGGCCGGGTCATCGACCTCGACGTACTGTTCGTTAGCGACGAGGGGAATCCAGGCGATGTGCTGCGTCAAACCTGGAGGGTGATGTCTCTGGATGGCTCTGGACGGGTCTGGCTTCCTGCGGATTTGGAGCCACTGCGAGGCGAGATAACTTCAGACCTGAAAGACGCGTTCGCGGCTCGAATCGAACATGACTACGGAAACCGCCACACGAGCTACGAATTTACCCTTCACTTCTAATGCCGAAGCAGACGGCCAAAGATCGGCGGTGACCCGGATTTCGCATGCGAAACTAATTGGAAGTTGAAGGCGCTGCAGGCGTTTTCTGCTGCGCCACGGTCTTTCCGGGCCGCACTTGCGGCCTGGCCTGCGGGCGGCAAGTGCCAAACAAGGCCATTAACCGGCCACCAGCCTGCACGGCGCCAGACAGGCATAATCCTTGATCCCTTCGCCGCGCGCGCAGGTGTATCCCCTCACTTCGTGAGCCTTTCAACATGCCGTGCAGCTCCCTGCCTGCGGTCCAGGACACAGCCACCTTCGCATGACTGATCACTACACCGCCCTCGGGCTGGACAGCGCGGCAACGCTGGCCGATGTCAAAAAAGCCTTTCGCCAGAAGGCCTCCTTCTGGCACCCGGACAAAAATGCCGACCCCGAGGCGCCCGGGCGTTTCAGGGCAGTGCAGCAGGCCTATGAGGTGCTGTCGGATGCGGACAAGCGCCAGGCCTATGACGACAACCGCCGCCGCAACCTGCTCGACAGCCCGATAGACACGGCGCGTGCCATCTGGACCGATTATTTCAACCCGCTGCTGTGACCCCGGCTGACCCAAAGAAGAACACCCCATGAAAAACCCGGCAGCATGAGCGTCTCCCCCTATTTCCTCGACCTGCGCTCGGCCTACCAGTCCGAGATGGATGACCTGCGATTCGACTCCGAGGGGCGCGACGTGTTGCACCAGCGCCTGGCCGGCAAACGCCAGGAGATGGCCTTTCTGGTCCAGATGATGGACACCAGCCCCGAGATGGTGGCGGTGGTGTTTCACCAGGGTTTTGATTTCACGGGAAAAGCCGTGATGGAGCACCTGCTCACCCACGATGTCGATGTCGATGGCTTTCCGGCCTGGGGCAGCCTGGCGGATGGTTTTGTGCTGGCGCCCTGGGCCCAGGACCTGGCGCACATCGTTCTGCAGGCGCCCGGCGGGGAGAAATTCCTGACGCTGACGGCGGGGCTGGAATACATGGCGGGCCTGCCGGTGGCCGCGTCCATGGTGAGTGCCGAAGAAGACGACGAAGACAGTGATGAGAACGGCGACGGCGCCCCGGTGATGTTTGAGGGCGATGACGAGCGTGAGCAAAGCGGCGATGCCCGGGCGCGCCACGAGGCAGGTTCCGACTGGCTGGTCCAGCAGGGCTTTGACGCCAAAGACTGATCAAAGACTGATGCAAGCAAGCATGAACTGGAAGGTAAAGCCCTGATGACAACGCATCTCGCCCTGATAGCAAAAACCCAAAGCCTGATTGCGGCCGGCGACATCGTCGGCGCCGAGGCTGCGCTGGTCGGGCTGGCCGACGCCGAAGGTGATGCAGCGCTGATGGTGGTGCTGGAGCAGTTGCCGCCCAAGGACGTCCTGGCCGTCATTCGCGAATACGACAACTCCCGGGCGTCGGTGGTCGGCCTGTTGGTCACGCCCGCGCAGTTTGCCCGCGCCGTGGTGATTGAAAAGCTCTACAAGGACTTGACCCGCACGCACC
>NZ_JBFUBY010000354.1:0-3611 GCF_056405515.1 Polaromonas sp. P1_G2 | reverse complement strand
ATCTAGTGCTGCGCTCCAGGTTGCCGGTGGGCTCATCGGCCGGCATGCCCGCCACTGGCGTTCGCGATGCGGCATAAATCGGGGGCCGGGTTGGCGTTAGTTTCGGCTTCCAGGTTTGATATCACGCGGATGCTCAGCCGTAGCCGCCCTTCTCGCGCGCACTTGTGCGGCGGTATCCGCTGTGTATTCCCGGAAGGAAGTACAGCCGTCCATTGCCGGGTACCCCAGCACGTAAACGGTAACTCCCCGGCCTGGAGTTGAAGGGCCGGATATTTGCAAATCACCTTCCGATACGAAGGTGTTCGACAAAGGCAGTGAGCTCCCCATCAGCTGATGCGCCACGTACTCCGCCCGCATTTTGGCAAGTTGGCTTCTTCGGCGCGCGTCGCCTTCATCCCTTGAGGCCCATCCCATGACCACCGCGACTTCAAAGCGACACAACCCTCGATTGCCGCGCAGTGAATCAATCCACTCGCGAAGTTCTGTTCTTGATGCCGCTGACAAAGCTACCGCGTGCAGAGGCAGTTCGATGGCTCGAACATGCTCAACCCGAACCGGCGACACAGCCTGAGCAGCGCCATGCACGGCAATTGCGCTTGCAAGAAACCAATGTTTAAGGCTCATTTTGGGAATGTGTGGCAAAAGAACACGAAGCCCCAGCACAAAGGCCGTACCGAAATCACGCGCTAGTTGCAGCATCAGCTCAACGCGCCGCCTGACCCGTGCGGCTTCCCCGCTTATAGCCAACCGGCCTTCTTCAGCTCGTCCACCAGCATGCGGCTGAACGATTCGACATAAGCCTCGGGCTCCATGCCGGCCGGGCCGTAAGAGAGGATGCTGATGTAGCCACGCGAAGCGCCTGTTGCGTCGCGCACGATCACGGAAACCTCGAAACTTCTGCCGCCGCCTGCGGCAACGCTCAACACCCCTGGTGTCAGCTCGACTGTGTATGCCGTGCCTTTTGGCACGCCGTTCTTCGCGAGTTCAGCTTCGACCTGGCGTGGGGCACTTTTGAGAAAGGCATCCAGAAGCGGGGTCACTTTGTCGCGCGACGGATTGATCTGGGCGCTGCCTGGATAGCGCATGGTGATGCTGTCAAATCGGTCCCAGCGGGCTTGGGCCGCGGTGATCTTGAATTGAGTGGCGGCAACCGCCTTGCTGGTGACACTCGAGCCTGCGCATGAGGCCAGCAACACAGCCAGCGCCGGCGCGAGCACCAGGATTTTCCAGTTCAGTTTTCCCATGCTTCCCTCTCCCTTTTTTTTACGATTGAAGTAAACCGCTGACAAGACTCAGCTGGCGCCCGCAGCGCTGCGCGAGCGTGGCGTCATGCGTGACCATCACAAACGCGGTGCCGTGGTCGCGCGCCAGCTGAAGCATCAGGTCGAACACACCGTCGGCCGTGCTGCGGTCCAGGTTGCCGGTGGGCTCATCGGCCAGCACGCACGCTGGCCGCGTGACGAGCGCACGCGCAATCGCAACGCGCTGGCGTTCGCCGCCTGACAGCTCCGCGGGGCGGTGGTGGATACGGTCTTTGAGGCCGACGGCGGCCAGCATCGCCGTCGCGACGCGTGCGCATTCTGCGGGGGACTCGCGACGTATCCACAGGGGCATGGCCACAYTGTCGAGGGCGCTGAATTCGGGCAGCAGGTGGTGGAACTGGTAGACAAAACCCAGATGTTTATTGCGCAGGTCGCCTTGCTGCTGGGGCGACAGGGCTGACAGCGTCTGGCCCTTGAGTTCAACCTGGCCGCTAGTGGGCGCGTCGAGGCCGCCCATCAAATGCAGCAGCGTGCTTTTGCCGGAACCCGAAGCGCCGACGATGGCCAGGGTTTCGCCGGCGTGGACTTGCAGGTCGACACCGTGCAGCACGGTCAGGTCTATACGGCCTTCGTGGAAGCGTTTGGTGAGGGCTTGGGCTTTGAGGACCACTTCGCCGTTGGCACTGGCGCTTTGCAGCGTGGCAGTCATATCGTTCTTGAGCTCACTCATAGCGCAGGGCCTCCGCCGGATTGACACGGCTGGCGCGCCAGCTCGGGTAGATGGTGGCCAGGAAGGACAGCACGAGGGAGATGACGACGATGGGCATGATGTCGGCGTATTGCGGTTCACTGGGCATGCGACTGATGAGGTAGATGTCTTTGGGCAAAAAGCTGGCGTTGAGCGCACGCTCGATGGCCGGCACGATGACGTCGATGTTGAAGGCGATGCCCAGGCCCAGCAGCAGGCCGGAGAGCGTGCCGATGACACCGACCAGTGCGCCCTGCACCATGAAGATTTTCATGATGCTTTTGGGGCTGGAACCCAGGGTGCGCAGGATGGCGATGTCGGCGCGCTTGTCGGTGACTGTCATGACCAGGGTGCTGACGAGGTTGAAGGCGGCGACCGCGACGATGAGTGTGAGGATGATGAACATCATGCGTTTTTCGAGCTGCACGGCGGCGAACCAGGTTTTGTTCTGGCGCGTCCAGTCGCGGATCAGCAGGTCGCCGCTGAGGCTTCTCGACAATTCATAAGCCACCTCGCGCGCCTGGTGCAAATCTTTCAGGCGTATGCGTATGCCGGTGGGGCCTTCGAGGCGGAAGATTTTCGCGGCGTCTTCCTGGTGCATCATGACCAGGGCCGAGTCGTATTCGTAGTGGCCGGAGTCAAAGGTGCCGACCACCGTCATCTGCTTGAGGCGGGGCACCACGCCGGCCGGGGTGACCTGGCCGCTGGGGGCGATCAGGGTGACGGTATCGCCCTCGCGCACGCCCATGGCGCGGGCCAGTTCGCCGCCCAGCACCACGCCGAAATTGCCGGGCACCAGCTTGGCCAGCGTGGGCGCCGAGGTCACGGCGAGGTCGGTGACCTGGCCTTCGAGGGCCGGGTCTATGCCGCGCACGATGGTGCCTTTCATGTCTTCACCGCGCGCCAGCAGCGCCTGGGCCGCGATAAAGGTGGCGGCGCCTGTGACTTGCGGGTTGGCCTTGATTTCGGCCAGGGTCTTGGCGGGGTCGGGCAGCGCGATGCCGTTGGGCGCGAAGACCTCGATGTGGGAGATCACGCCCAGCATGCGGTCGCGCACTTCCTTCTGGAAGCCGTTCATCACGCTGAGCACGATGATCAGGGCCGCGACGCCGAGCGCGATGCCCAGCATGGAGACACCCGAGATAAAAGAGATAAAACCGTTGCGCCGGGTGGCGCGGCCGGCGCGGGTGTAGCGCCAGCCGAGGATCAGCTCATAAGGGATTTGCATACTCAACCTGGTGGTCCTTGCCGGCCCTTGAGGCCAACCCGGACGGATTTTTGTACATGGATGTGTTCTCGCCTTCAAAACCGGACCGCTGGATCCGCCTGCGGCGGCTGCGATTTGGACGCCCAATTGTGGCATCCCGGACAATAGCCCCATGTCAGCCAATTCYCCCACCCCTTTCACAGGGCCGCAGCTGCTGCTTCCCTTCGCGGCCTGCAGCGCGGAGGCCTGGCTCCCCACGATGAAAGCCTTGCCGGCCGATAGCACGCGCAACCTGGGCCAGCTGCTGAAGGGCATGAAGTCAGTGCACACTGATGAAGCGGATGCCCACACGCTGTCGCCGCCACATGAACGGGCCTTGGCCCTGGCGCTGGGC
>NZ_JBFUBY010000353.1:0-3626 GCF_056405515.1 Polaromonas sp. P1_G2 | reverse complement strand
GGCCAGGCCGGCGTTGAAAAACAGCGCCCCAAGTTTCAAAATTTGCGCTGGAAAACCCTGATCACAACGCCGGCGTCACCAAACCGCAATAATGATGGGCTCGCTGGAGATTTCACCATGGCACATGTACTGGCAAAGCTCAAAGGGGCACCCCTCACCGCCGTCAAACAACAGCTTGAACACGATGCCGCGGAGCATGCGGAGCACGGCATGTACCTCGAGCACTTGTGGCAGAACGCGGAAAACCGGGACGAGGTGTTGTTCCTGTTTCAAGTCAAAGACCTGGACCATTGCCGGCAGCGCATGCGCCAAGTGCATGCCAAGGCCCTTGCCGAACACCCGGACGCACCCTTGCCCGAGATGACTTTTCTGGATGGTTTTTAAAGACCTGTGTTTTTATCCTTGAACACCTTTGACTGACATGACACAACGCCCGGCAAATATTCACAGCCGCTACCACGCCCACCTCTATTTCGGCCCCGACACCGTCGAACAGGCGCGCGCGCTGGCCACCCGGGCCGGTGAGCTGTTCCATGTCGGCGTGGGCCGCGTGCATGAGCGTGAGGTCGGGCCGCATCCGCGCTGGAGTTGCCAGCTGTCGTTTGACAGCGCGGAGTTCGAACGCATCATTCCCTGGCTGGAGAGCGAGCGCAAAGGCCTGGACGTGTTTGTGCATGGGCTCACGGGCGATGACCTGGCGGACCACACCACACACGCTTCGTGGCTGGGCGAGCCGGCGGAACTGAAGCTGGAAATGTTCAGGCGCTGAATTTTCGCGCCGGCCGTTTCAGCGGCTGAACAAACGCCGGAAGCGCCCGGGCGCGAGGAGCGCGGGCGCGGATTCCACCCAGCGGTACAGCGCCTGCCCCGCGAGCAATGACAGCGCGAACGCCAGCAGCATGCCCAGCACATTCGCGGCCAGTTGCGTGGGCCAGAAATGGCTGACGACCGCATTGGCCAGCAGGCAGACCGGGAAGTGGATCAGGAACACCGAATACGAGATGCGGCCCAAATGCAGCAGCGGGCGCTGCCGCAACCCGCGCAGCAGCCAGTGGCTTGGCGCAAGGCCCGCCAGCCACACCAGGCCGAAGGCGCTTGCCAGGGCCACCACGATCCTGCCCCTGAAATCCAGCGCCAGGGCCAGCGCGCCCAGCACCGCCATGGCGGCCAGCCAGTATCCGCGTTGCGCACCTGCCGCGCGCGAGGCCCAGAAGGCCAGCATGCCCAGCGCGTAGGCGCCGAAAAAATACAGGGCGGTGATGTCAAAAAGCGGGTTCCGGTTGAACACCCCCAATGAGAGCAGCGCGATCAACAGCACAGCCATGGCCCCCGCCGATACCCCCGATAACGCCGTGCTCATACGCAGCGGCCGCGCGGCGGCAAACACCAGCACGGCCATTGCATAGAGCTGCAAGTCCATCGCCACATACCAGACACCGGCCGACAGCGACTCCTGGCCCAGCACATCCTGCAGTAGCAAGCCATGGGCCAGCAACTGGAACAGCGTGGGCGCCGCTGGCACCGAGGGATGGTCGAACCAGGGCCTGAGCAGCGCGGCCACCAGCACGCTGACGGCGAGCGCGGCCAGGTAGGGTTTGACGAGCCGCGCATAGCGGCGAAAGATCAGGTGGCCTGGCGCCTCGAACACGGCGACGCCCTGCGGCGCGAGCGAGGCGGCGGCCAGGAAACCCGCCGCGACCAGGAAGAACTGCACCGCCATGCGTCCGTAGCCGTAAAGCCAGTCCATGAGGCCGGGCGCGGACGAATACACCACGTCCGACATGGGCCCGTAAAAAGCCAGGTGGTGCCAGACGATCAGCACGCAGGCCAGGCCTTTGAGGGCGTCAAGGCCCTGAAGGCGCTGGGGCGTGGTCATGGATTCGCGTGGCCAGGTTCAAGCGCAGACGCGCTGGCGCGCGTCAAGGTATTCGCGCTTGAGTTGCTCCACAAAGGCGGCGGCGCTTTGCACCTTGCTGACGGCGCCTATGCCCTGGCCGCAGCCCCAGATGTCTTTCCAGGCCTTGGACTTGCTGCCTTCACCGCCGCCGAAGTTCATGGTCTTGACGTCGCCCTCGGGCAGGTTCTCGGGGTCCATGCCGGCCGCGCGTATCGAGGGCGCGAGGTAGTTGCCGTGCACGCCCGTGAACAGGCTGCTGTAAACGATGTCGTCGGAATTGCCGTCGACGATGGCCTGCTTGTAGGCGTCGGTGGCGCGCGCTTCATCGGTGGCGATAAAGGCCGAGCCTATGTAGGCGAAGTCGGCGCCCATGGCCTGCGCGGCCAGCACCGCGCCGCCGGTGGAGATGGCACCCGACAGCGCCAGCGGGCCGTCGAACCACTSGCGGATTTCCTGGATCAGCGCGAAGGGGCTTTTGACGCCCGCATGGCCGCCCGCGCCGGCGGCCACGGCGACCAGGCCGTCGGCGCCTTTTTCAATCGCCTTGCGCGCGAACTTGTTGTTGATGATGTCGTGCAGCACCACACCGCCGTAGCTGTGCGCGGCGGCGTTGATGTCTTCGCGCGCGCCCAGGCTGGTGATGTAGATGGGCACCTTGTACTTCACGCACATTTCCATGTCGTGCTCCAGCCTGTCGTTGGACTTGTGCACGATCTGGTTGATGGCGAAAGGCGCGGCCGGCTTGCCGGGGTTGGCCTTGTTGTGGGCGGCCAGCGCCTCGGTGATCTCAGCCAGCCATTCGTCAAGCTGCGACGCCGGGCGCGCATTGAGCGCGGGCATGGCGCCGACCACACCGGCCTTGCACTGCGCGATGACCAGCTTGGGATTGCTGATGATGAAGAGCGGCGAGCCGATGATGGGCAGGGGCAGCTGGTTCAATGCGCCGGGCAGTCTGGACATGGTGGCTCCGAAGTTCAGGGATTCAGGAAAACACGCTGCCCACGCGGGGGCAGCTGGAGATGAAAAACCGTGCAGGCCGTGC
Organism: Polaromonas sp. P1_G2; assembly: GCF_056405515.1. NCBI lineage: Bacteria > Pseudomonadati > Pseudomonadota > Betaproteobacteria > Burkholderiales > Comamonadaceae > Polaromonas > Polaromonas sp. P1_G2. The sequence continues at coordinate 687 of NZ_JBFUBY010000353.1, read as the reverse complement.
CGCCTCAGAACGCTTCCAGCGCCAGCGCGGTCACGCTGTCGGCGCCTTCAACGATGCTGTCGCGCAGGCCGGGGGCTTTGGTCAGCAGGTGGTCGGCGTAAAAACGCGCGGTCGTGATCTTGGCCTGCATGAAGGCCACGTCCACGCCTTGCGCGATCTGCTCTTGCGCGACCAGCAGCGAACGCGCCATCTGCCAGCCAGCGACCACGTTACCCGCGAGCATGAGGTAAGGCACGCTGCCGGCGAACACAGCGTTGGGGCTGGCTTTGGTGTTGCCGGCGACAAAGTCGACCACGTCGATGAAAGCTTCACGCGCGGCCTTCAGGCGCTTGGCCACGGCCAGCGCATCGGCGCTGCCCTGCTTCACGAGTTCTTTTTCAGTGGCGGCTATCTGGCCGGCGATCGCCTTGGCGGTCTGGCCGCCATCGCGCGAGGTCTTGCGGCCTATCAGGTCGTTGGCCTGGATGGCGGTSGTGCCTTCRTAGATGGTCAGGATCTTCGCGTCGCGGTAGTACTGGGCCGCACCGGTCTCTTCGATGAAGCCCATGCCGCCGTGCACCTGTACGCCCAGCGACGTGACTTCCAGGCTCATCTCGGTGCTGTAGCCCTTGACCAGCGGCACCATGAATTCGTAAAACGCCTGGTTCTGCTTGCGCACCTCGGCATCGGGGTGGTGATGCGTTGCGT
>NZ_JBFUBY010000352.1:0-3626 GCF_056405515.1 Polaromonas sp. P1_G2 | reverse complement strand
CCCCATGCCCGAGGTCGGCGAATGGCAGTTCCAGCGCGGCGGCGGCCTGCAGGTCTATGAACTGCCCGAGCGCGCCGGCGAAGGCTCGCTGACCCTGGCCGTCAACGACCTTGAGCCGGAAATCGAACACCTGGAAAAGCTGGGCATAGACACCAGCCAGAAAAGCTCCAGCGACAAGGTCCGGGCGGTGATGATCACCGACCCCGACGGCAACCACATCGCGATCGCCGAAGCCCTGATGCCCGGCGTGATCCGCTGAACGCAGCCGCCAAGCCAAGCCAAACCAGAAGGACCCATGATGGAAATACACCGCGGACGACTCATAGACCATGTCCACCTGCGCGCCCACGACCTGGCGGCCAGCAAACGCTTTTACCGCGCCGTACTCAAGTCACTGAACAAGGAAAGCGCGATCCAGGAAGCCGATGACCATTTCTCGGCCGACGAGCTGTGGATAGACCAGGCCGACGGCTCGACCTCGCATGTTCACCTGGCCTTCCGGGCCAAGGACCATGCGGAGGTCAAAGCCTTTTACGAAGCGGCCCTTGCCGCCGGCGGCACCGACAACGGCGCGCCGGGCGAACGCAAATACCACCCCGGCTACTATGCGGCCTTTGTGCTGGATCCGGACGGCAACAACATCGAGGCGGTTTACCATGGGCCTTTTGTGGCGTCGGCTGAATCCGTGGTGATCAAGCCGGCCGAACAGCCATAGGAACAGCAATAGGAAACGAACCCGCCATGTGCCGCAACATCAAGACCCTGTTCAACTTCGAACCGCCGGCCACGGAGCTGGAAATCCGTGACGCTTCGCTGCAGTTTGTCCGCAAGCTCAGCGGCTTCAACGTCCCGTCCAAGGCCAACGAGGCCGCGTTCGATCGCGCTGTGGAAGAGGTGGCGGCCTCGGCGCGGGTCCTGATCCGGACATTGGTAACTAACGCCGAGCCGCGCAACCGGGAAGTGGAAGCCGAACGGGCGCGGGCCAGGTCGGCACTAAGGTTTGGCACGAGCCAGTAGCCGGAGCGCCCCCCAAGTCGACCTCGCCCAACCGAAAGCGTTTGACGACATCAAAAGGCTGAGCTTGGCTTGCATCAGCCACGGCGCGCACTACCCTGGTTGGAATCCCCGCCATTCGCAGCCAGGCAACCCAGCCCTTGCAGTGTTTCCTCCACGGCAATATCTAGCGGCGTGTGCGGCTCCGCACCGAGCGCCGCCACCAGGGAGGCATTGTCCATGCGTACCGGCGTGTTCCAGAGGTAGCGCATCCGGCGCAGCTCGCGCAGGGTCTCAACAAAGGGCGCGGCCAGCGACACCGCCCACCAGGGAAAGGATTTGATGGACGGCCGAGGGCCACCGCGCCGTGCGACGACACGGCAGATCGCCTCAGCCAGCTGGCGGCCGTCGGCGTCCCACTGGCCGTTCATATGGAACGTTGCAAATGCAGGCAGAACGTCACGCCGTGCCAGCAAGGCGACCATGGTACGCGCCACATCCGGCAAATAGGCCCATTGGTGACCGACGCCAGGCTTGCCGGGGAGCTTCACACTGCGCACCGGTGCGCCCGGCCGAACCAGGCCTTGCGAGAACCAGCTGTTACCGGCACCCGGCCCGAAAAAATCCCCCGCGCGCACGATGATCACCCGGCAGCAGCCTTGGCCGCTGTCGTTGGTCGCGTCCTTGAGCCGCTGCTCGAGCTGCACGCGAATCGCACCTTTGGCAGTTTGCGGGTGTTGCGGTGAATTCTCCCGGAGGCTGGGAAATGCGTCTGGCCCGTAGTTGTAGACCGTGCCAGGCAGCACGACGGTCGCGCCCTGCGCCCGGGCGGCCGCAATCGTGTTGTCCAGCATGGGCAGTACCAGCTCACCCCAGCGACGGTAGCCGGGCGGATTGACTGCGTGGACTATCACGCCGCAGCCTTGTGCTGCAGCCATGACATCACCGGGATTCATCGCATCGCCACGCAGCCAGGTGATGCCGCCGCGTTGCTCGCCCGGCCGCGGCTCGCCACGGCGAAGCGCGCGAACCTGCCAGCCTGCCGCCTCCAGTTGCCGTGCAACTTCACCGCCGATGCCACCGGTTGCGCCCAGCACCAGTGCGGTGCTTGATTTGTCTTGTTTGCTGCTCATGCCATTCCCCAAAAAAGTTGCTATGGGGAAATTCTGGGCCCCGGGGCATCAAAATGGAATTGACTAAAGTAGGGCATCGGCTATACATTTTTGCATGGAAGAAGATGCTGGCTGGGAGCTTTACCGTTCGTTTTTAGGGGTGCTGCGCGAGGGTTCGCTCTCAGGTGCGGCACGGTCTTTGGGGGTGGCACAGCCTACGGTCGGACGCCATGTCGCCTCACTCGAAAAGTCGCTCGGCCTGGCGCTGTTCACGCGCTCACAAACCGGTTTTTCGCCGACCGAAGCCGCGCGGGGACTGCAGTCCTTCGCTGAAGAAATGGCCAGCGCCGCAGCCGCCCTACGCCGCGCCGCCGAGAGCCAGGGTGACGGTGTGCGCGGCACGGTGCGGGTCACAGCGAGTGAAGTCATCGGTGTTGAAGTGCTGCCGCCCATCCTCGCGCAACTGCAGCGCAAGCACCCGGGCCTGACCATCGAACTGGTGCTGACCAACCGCGTGCAGGACCTGCTGCAGCGCGAAGCCGACATTGCCGTGCGAATGACACAGCCCAAGCAGGACCTGTTGATCGCTCGCAGCGTGGGCGAAGTGGAACTGGGTCTCTACGCACGCCGCGATTACCTGGACGCGCGCGGCACGCCGCAGTCATCAACGGACCTGGCGCAGCATGCGCTGATTGGTTTTGACGAAGAGACACCCTTCCTGCGTTCGGCGCGCAAAGCGTTTCCCGCATGGAAGCGGGCGGCGTTTTCCACGCGCACCGACAGCGACCTCGCGCAACTGGCACTGATACGTGCCGGCGCCGGCATTGGCGTGTGCCAGTCAGCGCTGGCGGCGCGTGACCCCGCCCTGGTGCGGGTTCTGCCTGGCGAGTTGTCCTTCAAGCTCGAAACCTGGCTGACCATGCACGAAGACCTGCGCCACAGCCCGCGTTGCCGTGTCACCTTCGACGCATTGGTCGAAGGTTTGCAGCAGCATATTGGTTGAAGTCGCGCAAGGTTCTATCTGCATAAGCAGTTGCCTGCACGCAGCCGCAATTACCCCTCCACAAACACCCTCGCCTTGCGCGGCGTCACCACCAGCATGTCGCCTTCGCGCAAGCCCATGTCCTTGAACTGTTGCGAGGGCATCTGGGCTTCGATGATGGCGTCGCCCGGGACATTGCCCTTTTGTTCGTAGCCTTCGGCGGGGACCAGTTCCAGCCGCGCGATGGGGCCGATGACGATGGCGCGTTCCAGGTGGGTGACGATGCCTTCGGCGCCGGGCGCATAACGCTGCACCTCCAGGTCGTGCGGGCGCACATAGGCAAAAGCCTTGGCGTCCTGCGTGCCGGCATGCTCGGGGGAATTGAGGCGCAGGCCTTCGAGCTGCACCTCACCCTCATGGGCGCGGCCGTGGAACAGGTTGACGTCGCCCAGGAAGCCGTAGACGAAGGGGCTGGCCGGATGGTCCCAGACTTCCTGCGGCGAGCCTATCTGCTCGACCTTGCCGGCATTCATCAACAC